>JASFRP010000189.1:0-6596 GCA_050114895.1 Gemmatimonadota bacterium | reverse complement strand
AAAGAGGGATGCCGCCACCTGGCCTGTTACCAGGACGTTCCGCAGCGTGAACCGCCGAGGCTTTCCGCCACCGGTGCTTTCGTCCTTGAGCGTGGGAGCCACGTCCGGCTTCGTCGATTGGAGGGCTGGAGCCAGTCCGAAGAGCAACCCGGTAGCAAGGGTCACCCCCAGGCCGAAGAAGTAGCCCCTTCCGGTCATCCCCAACTCCAGGTGCACGCCTCCGGGTAGCGGTAGATCCATTGTCACCAGGGCGTGCAAGAGCCAAACCGAAACTCCCATCCCCAGAATCCCCCCGCAGATTCCCAGGATCGTCGTCTCTGTGAGAAGCTGCCGGACCAGAACGCCCCGTCGGGCTCCCAGGGCGAGACGCATGGCGATCTCCTTCCTGCGGTCCGTCCCCCGGGCCAGGAGGAAGGAAGCCAGGTTCGCGCAGGCGATGAGAAGGACCACGCCCACCAGGACCAGGGCCAGGGCGGAAGCCGGCACCAGAACCCTGTCCAGGACTGGGTTCATGATCACGTCCTGGGTGGGGACGAGGGTGAGACCCTGCGTTTCGCTCCAGTCCTCCGGGTAGGTCTCCTTCAGATCGGCGGCCAGGGAGGCCAACGCCACCCTGGCCTGTTCCAGCGAGACGCCTGGCCGCAGACGAGCCTTCACGAAATCCGAGTAGTTGCTCCGGTTCGCCAGCTGATCGGTGGTCGCCTGGAGGATCTGGTTGGACATGGCGATGGGAACGATGAAGTCCACGGGGACGCCCAGCACGATCCCCGGGTAGTCCTTCGGCGCCACTCCCACGATGGTGTAGCCGTGGCCGTTCAGGACCAGGGTCTGTCCGATGACCCCGGGGTCACCGGCATACTTCCGCTCCCAGTAGCCGTGAGAGAGCATCACGACGTAATGCGCTCCCTGGGAGACATCGTCCTCCGGAAGGAGGGTCCGCCCGAGGGCCGCGTCCAGGCCGAGGGTGGGGAACCAGGTGCCGCTCACCATCTCCCCCATGAGGGTGGTCACCTGATCTGTATTGTCCACCTGACCGAAGCCGTACCCACCCAACCCCACCTCGGCGAAGACCTCCCTCGTAGCTTCTCTGAGGTCCAGGTAGTCCGGATAGGAGAGGGGGCTGAAGGCGAAGACCTCGTGGTTGGCGTAGATATCCACCAGCTCTTCCGGAGCCTCGTAGGGGAGGGTGGGGAATAGGAAGCCCTCCACCAGGGTGAAGACCGCCGTGTTGGTGCCGATGCCCACCGCCAGGGAGAGCAGGGCGATGATGGTGAAGCCGGGGCTCCGGAGCATTCGTCGGAAGGCGTAACGGATGTCTTTCAGGAGGGTGTCCATCGGGGCCGGCCCACTTTGGGGAGAGAGGGGTGTCGGCGTCGGGGTGTCCCTGTCGCCGAGGGACGTCCGGGAGGCCGTCTCGAATCTACCCTAACGACGGCACCGGATGGTGGTTTTGTTTCAAGATGCGGGAGGGAGGCCTGGACCAGCCCTCGGGGATCGTCTCGGGGAAACCCATGGAGCCTCCGTCGGTATGATTACCTTCATCCGAACCGATTCCCTGGGCCCGAAGTGCCCCGGGAACCGAGGGGGAAGGGATCGAACTACGAAAGGAGAGAACGGTGGACCTCATCGTCTACCTTGCAGGAGAGATCCACAGCGAGTGGCGCAAGGAGATCATCCAGGGCGCCGAGAGGGAGGGGCTTCCAATCGAGTTCCTCTCGCCGGTCACCGATCACGACGCCTCCGACGACGTGGGGGTGGCCATTCTGGGGCCGGAAGAGAAGGGCTTCTGGAAGGACCACAAGGGTGCCGGGATCAACGCCATCCGCACCCGGACGGCCCTGGAGCGGGCCGACCTGGTGGTGGTGAAGTTCGGAGAGAAGTACCGGCAGTGGAACGCCGCCTTCGACGCCGGTTACGCGGCTGCGCTGGGGACCCCCCTCGTGGTCATCCATCCTCCGGATTTCACCCACGCCCTGAAGGAGATCGACGCCGCGGCCCAGGCCGTGGCGGAAACCTCGGCGCAGGTCGTGGAGATCCTGAAGTACGCCACGATGAAGGAGTAGGGAGAATCCGCGCCGGGGAACCGGCCGGGGTCCCCATCCAGGACGGTATCAACGCCGGAGCCCCCGGACCGACCGAGTCGGACCGGGGGCTTCAAGATGGGACGTTGGGTCGAGAGCCGGACTCTCGCATTGACGGTTAGGTTCTATGACTTTTGATCCGCTTCGACCGCAACGTCCTGTTCAGGTGGTTCGGATCAATTCCCCGGACTCTCCGGGGACTCCGGCTCCTCTTTCAAATTCTGCACAGCTTTTCCGCGTTCGCAAGAGTTCTGTTTCGGCGGGTTTTTCGGCGGGTCCCCTCTCGGCGGGGGCGCATCCCGGTACAACCCTTCCGGCCCATCCGGCCACATATTGTCAGAGGCGGCATGGGGAGGGGCGGTGGCGGCGGGGGAGATCCGGCTCGGGAAGGCAGGGCTGAATCGCCCGGAGGCGCGACCGAAATCCAGGAACGAGATCCGGAGGCACATGGCGGATCAGCGGAGTGACAGAGAGCTGGCCGATCTGATCGTCAGGGGGGGAGATGAGGAAGCCTTTCGGGCCCTCTATCGGAGACACTCTCCCAAGGTCTTCCAGTTCGTACTCCGGTTGTTGGGAGGAGACGTGGCGGAGGCGGAGGACGTGATGCAGGAGACATGGCTCCGAGCGGCTCGGGCTCTGGGCGCCTTTCGGTGGGAATCGGCCTTTAGCAGCTGGCTGAGCGGGATCGCTCTGAACCGCGTCCGGGAGCTGGCCCGGAAGAAGAGGCGGTCTCTGGTGCAGGTGGACGGAGATTGGGAGATGGCGGTGGGTCCGTCGGATGCCGGAAGGCGAATCGACCTGGAGCGTGCGCTGGCGCTTCTTCCTCCGGGATTCCGGACGGTCCTGGTCCTCCACGACGTGGAGGGGTTCACGCATCGGGAGATCGGAGAGAGGCTGGGGATCACCGACGGGACCTCGAAGAGCCAGCTTCACGGGGCCCGGAGGGCCGTGCGCAGGATCATGAGCCTGGGGGCGGAGACGGCGTGATCGTGGTGACGAACGTGGAAACAGAAACGGCAGGCGAAGAGAGATGACGGACGAAGACGAGCTGACCCCGGAGGAGAAGATGGCCTTCCAGCGGCTTCCCCGAGAGGCTGACCCCTCCCGTATCCTGGAAGAGCGAATCGTCAGATCGCTCCGGGACCAGGGGGTCCTCGGATCGACCCGAGAGGCCGACGGAGCGGGGACCGGTTTGGGTAGGACACGCCCCGGGGGCCAGTGGCTCCGACCCTGGATGGTGGGAGCCGCGGTGGCGGCGTCTCTGGTCCTCTTTGCGTCAGGGATCTTCCTGGGGCAACGGCTGGGGAGTCAGAGCGCGGCCCAGGCCTTCCTGGCAGTCCGGGAGCAGGATGCCGGGCAGTTGGCCCTGACCATACAGGAAGCCGGATCGGCGTACGTCTCTGCGCTGGCGGCCCTGGGCGAGCTCCGGGCCGGGGAGCTCAGGGATGATCTGGGCGCTCAGCCCGGCCCCGGAGGAAACCCTCTCTTCTCCGCGTCGGAGATGGAACAGGGCAGGGAGGTGGCTCTCGGGGCGCTGTACGGTGCGGCATACGAGTTGGCCCGGATGAGCCCGGACGATGCCGATGTGCTGAGGGTCCTCCAGATCCTGGAGGACCGTCAGGCCCGGGAGGAGGGGTACGGAGGCGTCCCCCGGAATGTAGTCTGGTTCTGACCCGGATCCGGCGAAGAGGACGATCCTCGGAGGAGCGTAGGAGCAAAGGAGCGCGGACGATGAAGACGAAGACGATGAGGACGATGGAGACGATGAAGGCGACGACCAGGATTCTGGCGACTGTGCTTCCCCTCGGCCTGGTGGGGACGCTTCCCGTGTACGGCCAGGGGGTCGCGGTTCGGGGGCAGGCCTGTGAGTCCGGGGTTCTGGTGGGAAGCCTGGGAATATCCGGTCTGGACTGCGTGGGGGAGTGTTCCGTCACCATGTCCCGGGCGGGGAAGGAGGAGAGTTGGGTGTTCAGCACCGAGCCCCGGGTCTTCTCCATCGAGCCCGGTGGCGCCGCATCCGGAATCCTCAGGGCCGGGGATTACCTGGTGGCCATCGACGGCCTCCTGATCACGACTCGGGAAGGAGGACGGCGGTACGCCAACCTGGTCCCGGGCGAGGTCGTGACGGTCCGGTACCGCAGGGAGGGGAGCCTCCAGGAAGCGGGGGTCCGGGTAGGCACTCACTGCACTTTGCCCCCTCCGCCTGCTGCGGGCGTGGGCCGGGTCGCGGTACCCGCCCCTCCCGTCGAGCCAGCAAGGGGCGTTGCCCGGGTGGGGATCGCCACGGCTCCCCGTGTGAGAGTACTACCAAGTCCGGCAGAACCGGATTCGGTGCTGCCGGTGGTCCCGACGGGGATCCTCTCCACGGGTGTCCTCCTGGATCCCACTCCCAGAGGTCGCCTCGGAATCGGTCTCCAGTGTGAGCGTTGCGGAACACAGATAGACGACGAGACCGGGAAGAGCATCTGGTTCTTCTCAGGGCCCATCGAGGTGACGGGGGTGGATCCTGATGGCGCGGCGGACAAGGCGGGCATTCAGATGGGAGACCTCATCAGCGCCATCGACGGTCACGACATCAGCACCGAAGCGGGTGGGTTGGCGTTCTCGAACCTGACGCCCGGTGAACCGGTCCAGGTGACGGTGGTGAGGAGGAACGGGCGCACGGAGGAGGTGACGGTGGTGCCCGGAGAAGCCCGAGGCGGAGTCCTGAGGGGCCGGGTGGGGCTGGCCGGGGTGTCGGAGCCCGTGGAGCCGGCACCTGCGGCAGTGGGGGCCGCGGTGGCGCCCCCACCGGCGCGGCCCACCGGAGGGGTCGTCGGGGTCGAGCCCATGGCCACGGCGATGGTCGGCCCCGAGGAACTGCCTCTCAGCTACTCCGGGACGATGGCCGGAGTGGAGGTGGTGGTCAGGGGTGGACCCGTGGCGGTATCGGAGCTCCGGGGCGCCCGCACCATCATCATCAACGCCGACGGTCTGTGGGTCCGGATCCGGGTGCCGGCCGGAGGCCGGGATGAGCCACCGCCGGTTCGTCGGTGAGGTCGCCTATTCTCTCCTGAGAACCTCCACCGGATCCAGGCCCGCGGCCCGCCGGGCCGGGAGATAGCTGGCGGCGAGGCTCGCCCCAAGGAGAAGGACCCCCGCGCTGACGAGGGTGACAGGGTCCCAGGGTCGCACGCCGAAGAGCTGGGTCTCGGTGACTCGGCCCAACCCCAGGAAGAGGATGCCTCCGATGCCCAGGCCGATCCCTGCCATCCCCATGCCCCTGGAGAGGAAGGTCCTCAGGACCCGTCCCCGGTCGGCGCCGATGGCTAGCTGGATCCCGATCTCCTGCGACCTGAGCTGGACGAGGTAGGCTAGAACCCCATACACCCCCATGATGGCGAGGAGCGCCGCAAGGCCCGCCAGGCTCCCCAGGAGGATCACGGAGAAACGGGCCGAGACCACCGCGTACGATTCACTGACCAGGTCATCCAACAGCCGGACATAGGGGCTCCCCTCCGGGTTCATCTCTCGGAGCAGGGCCTGGACCTCGGGAACGGTTCCCGCCGGATCGGGTGCGGTTCGGATCACCCAGAGGCCCAGCTCCCTGGGTCGCTGAGCCATGGGCACGTAGGCCATGGCCATGGGGTCCTGGCTCAAGCGGTACCGAACGTCCCCTGCCACCCCCACGACGGTTCGCCAGATGGAATCCCCTCGGGTGTCGACGCGGATTCGAAGGCCCAGGGGGGACATCCCGGGTGCCATGCGCTCCGCCAGGGCCTGGCTCACCACTGCCACCGGTTCGGAGCCGGCCGCATCTTCGGGGGAGAGGGAACGACCCTCCAGGAGCGGGATCTCCATGCTGGAGAGATACGACGGAGTAACCATCGCTACGTGGAGGACTCCCTCCCAGGGACCCTGAGCGGTCTCCATCGTTGCCGGAGGTGCCGACCAGCCTCCGAAGAAGGGCATCTGGTTGGCAGCCCCCACCTCCTGGACCCCCGGCAGGGACCGAAGCCGGTTCTCCAGGTCGCGGTAATAGACCAGCGCATTATCCCACCCGGAGTCTTCTCCTCCCGAGGGAAGGAGGGCCTGGGGCGTGCCTACCGCCGCAAGGAGGGTGTGCGCGGTCTCGAAACCCGGCTCCACGGCCGTGAGGCTGATCATGCTCCGGATGAAGAGGCCCGCGCCGGTGAGGAGGACGAAGGCCAGGGCAATCTGGGAGACCACCAGCCCCGCCTGGACCCGATTTCGGGAGCGGCCTCCAGCCAAGGTTCGGCCGCCCTCCTGAAGCACCGATGTGATGGGGGTTCCGGCGGCCTTCAGGGCCGGGAGGAGCCCGGTGAGGATCCCCGTCAGGACGGAGAATCCGACGGCGATGAAGAGGAGGTTGTGGTCGACCCTGACTTCCCACAGGCGCGGCAGGTCCCTGGGCATGAGGGAAAGGAAGGGCTGCATTCCGAATACTGCCAGCGCCCAACCTGCGGCACCGCCCAGGAGGGAGATCAGGAGGCTCTCGCACATCTGTTGAGCGAT
>JASFRP010000188.1:0-6606 GCA_050114895.1 Gemmatimonadota bacterium | reverse complement strand
CCTCGGCTCCAAGTACGGATGGCACCGCCTCGACAACGCCTGCCGCCGGGCCCTGGCCTTCGACCTCATCAACGTCCACCGCGTCGAGTCCATCCTGCTTCAGGACCTGGACCAGCTCACCCTGCCCCTCGAAGCCGACCCCGACACCAAGATCATCCCCATCCAGCCCCGGTTCCAGCGCCCTCAGGGCAGCTTCACTCACCCCCAGCCCAAGGAGACCAACGATGACCGAAGTCAAACCCAGCCTTAAAACCGTCCTCAAACGCCTCAAGCTCGGCGGCATGGTCCCCACCCTACCCGACCGGGCCGCCTATGCCACCAAGGCTTCCCTCGGCCCCCTGGACTTCCTCGAACTCAGCCTCCAGGACGAGATCGACCGCCGCGAGAACAAGAGCCTCGCCACACGCCTCGACCGGGCCGGCTTCGAGGAGGCCCACACCTTCGAGGACTTCGATTGGGACGCCCCTGTCACCTTCGACCGGGACCGTGTCCGCGACCTCTCCAACCTCGGCTTCCTCCAACGCCACGAAGATGTCCTCTTCCTCGGTCCCGTCGGTGTCGGAAAGACCTTCCTGGCCTGTGCGCTTGGGCATGCCGCCTGCCGGGCAGGACGGCGGGTTCTCTTCCTCAGAAGCGATGCCCTGCTCAAGCTCATCCACCAGTCCAGGGCCGATAACTCCACCGAGAAGGTGCTCCGGAGCCTCCTGGCCCCCGACCTCCTCCTCATTGATGACTTCGGGCTCCGCCGCCTCAGCGCCCAGCAGTCCAGTGACTTCTACGAGGTCATCATCGAACGCCACCGGCGAACCTCCACCATCGTCACCTCCAACCGCGCCATCGAGGAGTGGATCCCTCTGTTCGACGATCCCATCCTCGCCCAGAGCGCCCTGGACCGCCTCGCCCACAACGCCTACCAGATCGTCATGGAGGGCGACAGCTACCGGAGCCGGCAGCGCCCCGGCCTCCACTCCCCACCCCCACCCCGAAAACGGAGGAAGTAGCCAAAACCGACCCAAGAACGAATACTCACCCAATGCCCCAACGGGGGTGGGTCAAGCTCGTGAGAACGGGTGGGTCATCCTGGTGGGAAGTGACAACGATCCCCTCATGAAACCTCCAGTGCCCGAATCAGGTATGGGTGATATCTCATCGAAGAAGATTCGCTGGAGGAGGGGCTTTTAGTGGATGATCTGATCCGGGACCTGCGCTACGGAATCCGAGGACTGACCAAGTCCCCGGGCTTCACGGCGGTGGCCATCATCACCATCGCCCTGGGGATCGGCGTGAACAGCACCATCTTCAGCCTGGTGAACGCCATCCTCCTGAAGCCCCTTCCGGTGGAGCGGTCGGAAGAGCTGGTGGATGTCTACGGCCACCCTGCCACCTCTTCGAGCCACGACTCCAACTCCTACCCGAACTTCCTGGACTACAAAGCCCAGACCGAGACCCTCTCGGGGATGATGGCCTACACCAACTTCTTCGCAAACCTCTCCATTGAGGGGAGCTCTGAGCTGGTGGTGGGGGAAATCGTCTCGGAGGACTACTTCTCCGTCCTGGGAATCGGGATGGCCCAGGGGCGTTCTTTCGCTTCCGATGAGTTCCAGGCCATGGGAACGGCGCCGGTGGCGGTCTTGAGCCACGGCTTCTGGCAAACCCGTTTCGGTGGGGATCCGGAGATCCTGGGCCGGACCTTCAGGATGAACGGCATCGTCTACACGGTGGTGGGTGTGGCCCCGTCCAGCTTTGGCGGGATGTTCCCGGCAGTCACAGCCCAGATGTGGATCCCCCTCACGATGGCCGAGGAGGTGGAGCCCCTGGGGAACAACCGGTCCACAGGGACCAGTCCCGGCGCCACGATACTGGACCGGAGGGGTCGGCACTTTCTCTGGATCAGGGGGCGCATGCAGCCCGGGGTGGAAGTGGAGGCGGTAAGGGCTGAGCTCCAGGGCATCGCTGCCCAGCTCTCGGCCGAGTACCCGGAAACCAACGAGAACGAGCGGGTCACGGTCCTCCGGACCAATGATGTGGCCATCAACCCCGACTTCGACAAGACGCTTGCCCCGGCAGGCATGGTGCTCCTGGGTGCCGTGGGGCTGGTCCTTCTAGTGGCCTGCGCCAACCTGGCCAACATGCTCCTGGCCAGGGCCACGGCCCGGCAGAAGGAGCTGGCCGTGAGGATCGCCATTGGGGCGAGCCGGGGCCGGTTGATTCGGCAGCTGCTCACTGAAAGCCTGACGCTTGCCCTTGCGGGGGGTGCGGTGGCCATGCTCCTGGCCATATGGCTGGCCGACCTCTTCGCCGGCTTCCAACCGCCCCTGCCCATAGAGCTGGGGCTGGACATCTCGCCGGACTGGCGGGTCATGGTCTTCACCCTGGGAGTGGCCGGCCTGACGGGCATCCTCTTCGGAATAGCTCCGGCCGTCAGGGCCTCCAAGCCGAACCTGGTTCCCTCCCTGAAAGACAGCGGGGATTCCTCGGCCGGGGCCAGGCGGAGGGTGGAGCTCAGAGACGGGCTCGTGGTGGTCCAGGTGGCCGTGTCGGTGGTCCTGATGGTGAGCGGCGCCCTCCTGGTCCGGAGCCTGGGAGCGGCCGACCAGGTGGTCTACCCCTACGATGTGAACCGGACGGCCTATCTGGGCATGGCCATGGAGATGAACGGGTACGACGCCCAGGAGGCCGGGGCTTTCTACGCTGCCGGGAAACTTCAGCTGGAGGCCATTCCAGAGGTCCAGGTGGTGGGCTTGGCCAGCCGGGTCCCCCTGTCGCTGAACAACAATGGGTTCGGGTTCTACATCGATGGGCGCCAGAGCTCCAGCACCGATGCACCCTTTATCTCCGACGGGGCCAGGATCGACGAGGACTACTTCGACGCCCTCGGTCTCCGGATCCTGGAGGGCCGTGGGATCCTCCCGGATGACAGAGATGAAGGTCGACGGGTGGCCGTGGTCAGCCAGACCTTCGCTTCCCGGTACTGGCCCGGAGAGTCCGCTCTGGGCCAGCAGTTCCGGCTGGAATGGGGTGGCGAGCTCTGGGAGGTCGTGGGAATCGTGGAGGACTATCGGGTGGACACCCCCGGCGAGAGCCCCAAGACCTATCTGCATTTCCCCCTCTCCAGAGAAGGGGTGTACGCCAACTACATCATCCAAACGAGCACGGCGGCCGATCCCCTGGTCCCGGAGATGGAACGGGCGCTCCGGGCGCTGGACCCGGATCTGGTCTTCATCGAGACCGGCTCCTTCCAGGAGCTGGCGGACGTGCGCCTCTTCCCCATCAGGGCGGGAGCCTGGCTCATTGGGATCTTCGGGGCCCTGGCCCTGATCCTGGCAGCGGTGGGGCTCTACGGCGTCATCGGGTATTCGGTGAGCCGGCGGGTCCGGGAGCTGGGGATCCGGAAGGCCCTGGGGGCCGAGGAAGGACCCATGATCGGGATGGTCATACGGCAGGGCATGGGCATGGTGGGGATCGGCTTCCTGGCGGGAGCCGGGCTGGCAGTCTTTGCGGCCCAGGCGCTCTCCAGCGTCCTCTACGTGAGCCCCTTCGATCTCCCCAGCTTCTTGGTGACGCTCCTGGCGCTGGGAGGCACCGCCGCCCTGGCCAACTTCTTTCCGGCCAACCGGGCAGCCAGGGTGGATCCGGCCATTGCTTTGAGGGGGGAGTAGATCGCCTTCCTGGCTGGGTGAGGAGCGCGGGAGAAGGGATGTGAACGGGTGAGCACCCTTCCCATCCGAGCATGGCTGCTCCTCCGGGGATCGACTATCTTCCCCCTTCGATCCAATCACGCCCCTACGGAAGCCCCATGACCGCCGACCAGAACACCGAGCTCATCGCCTTTCTTGCCGAGAAATTCGGCAGGATCGACGAGCGGTTTGATGGATTGGATGGGCGTCTTGTGAAGGTCGAAGTGGGCCTGGGAGCCCTTCGAGACGATGTGCGGGCCCTCGCCGAGGAGCTCGAGACCACAAATGAGCGAATGGACCGGCTCCACCAGGACCATGAGATCCGGATCCAGGCGTTGGAGGCCCACTGGCTTCAAGCCTGACCCTCAGGATCGAGCCGGCAGATTCCCCGGAAGACCTTCTACGATCTGTGGGAATGATCCATCATCCTCGCTTCAAGATCATGGAAGGACCCATCCATGAGCATTCTCTTCACGCCCTGCCAGATCGGATCCCTTGAAACCCCCAATCGGTTTGTGCGATCAGCCACGGCCGAGAGGATGTCAGATGATGACGGGCGCCCCCTTCCACCGCTCACGGAACTCTACCGGGAGCTGGCTCGGGGTGGGGTGGGACTCATCATCACCGGCCATATGTACGTGCACCCGGCTGGAAAAGCCCATGATGAGATGACGGGGGTCCATACGGACGAGCTGATGCCCGACCTGGCCGCCCTGGCCCAGGCCGTCCACGACCTGGGTGGACTTATCGTTCCCCAGATCAACCACGGCGGCATGAATGCCCTGGCGGAGACAGTCTCTGACCCTATGGCCCCCGCGGCCATCGATGAGCCCTTCCTCACCAGGCCGGCCCGAGAGATGACACCTTCCGAGGTCGAAGCGGCCATCCAGTCCTTCGGGGAAGCTGCCCGACGGTGCAAGGAGGCCGGGTTCGACGGGGTCCAGATCCATGCGGCCCACGGCTACCTGATCAGCCAATTCCTCTCCCCCTTCGTGAACAAGAGGACCGACGAGTGGGGCGGATCTGCCGACAAGCGGATGCGTTTCTTGCGAGAGGTCTGCGCCGTGGTCCGGGGGCAGGTGGGCGAGGAGTATCCGGTGTTGATCAAGCTCGGGATGGCCGACGGGGTGGAAGGCGGGTTATCTGTCGAGGAGGGAGCCCACATCGTCGGAGCACTGGCCGGAATGGGGATCGACGGGGTCGAGATCAGCGGCGGGCTCGGGGGGGCAAACAAGACGCTGAATGTGCGAAAGGGGATCAAGTCCCAGGAGAAGGAGGCTTATTTCCTGCCTCACGCACGCCTGGCTGGGCAGCACACTCGGCTGCCCATCATCCTGGTCGGGGGATTCCGGTCTCGGTCCGTCATGGAGCGAGTGCTGGACGACGGCCTCGCCGACTTCGTCTCCCTCTGTCGGCCCCTCATCTCCGAGCCCGACCTTCCCAACCAGTTCAGGGAAGGCCTGAAGGAGAAGTCCCGTTGCCTCTCGGCCAACAATTGTTGGGCCCGGGAACCGGGTGAGGGGATCGCCTGCAAGTGCCCTCATGAGAAGGTGAGCGAACGGGGCGGCGCCTGACGCTCCCTCTCCCCGTCCAGAGCGACCTCAAGAACTTCAAGAAGGGATCTCAAGGGCCCTGCGAGTCCCTGAGGCCGCTGGAAGATGGAGGGCGAGGTGGGTGGGAGGGATCAAGAATGGCGGGCGGGGTGGGATCGTGGGTGTGGTACAGCTGGTATGGTGTGGTGGGTTTCCGGCCGCACCTTCGATGGGGCCGAAGGGTCTGTGGGGGCAAGCCTCCCAGCGGTGGTCGAAATCGTCTTTCGGAATGGGCTCGGGGTCGGCGGGATCGAACCCGGTGCTCTGGTCGAGGCCGTCGGGGTACGCTTCCTAAGCGACATCTTCATATTCCCTACCGCTGAGTTTCGTGGCGAGTAAAGTCTGGTGGGGCCCTTCCGGGTTGGATTGAGGTGCGAGGGTGAGGCGGCTCTCCCGCTTTGGCGAAGATTCGGGAAATGGGCTCCGGATGGGTGAGAACCGGAGCGAAGAAAATGTTTCAACACTCAATGTGAACCCGTCTACGTGAGAGACGCCCAGCTTCGACCTCCGTCACCCCCAGGGGTCAGTGACCGGTGCACGTGCCGACCTCACCCGGTCGCTCGTCGCCCGCGCGCGCGGCAGGCAGAAGGTGGTTCTGTGCGTCCCCGGGTCTTCGCAGGCACAGAATCGAATGATGGGGGGTATCCTGCCGACATGCCCGACCCGAAGCACACCTTGACTGGCGCAGCGAGGACGGAGATGCGGTTCACGCCTGACGAATTGCGCCCTCTGGCCATCTTCGATGGCTTGGGAGACGAGCCACTCTCCTGGCTGAGCGATCACGGTACCCGGATTGTCCTGAATACGGGCGAACGCATGTTCAATCACGGGCAACCGGCCGACTTCATGTTCATCGTGGTCAGCGGCAAGATTGAAAGATACGAGGAGATCGGTGGGCAGTGGCTCATGGTGGCGACCACCGTTCGAGGTCAGGTGACCGGGATGCTGCCCTACTCGCGGATGACCCACTACCCGGGACACACCATCGCGGCCGAACCGTCCGAGGTTCTGCGCGTCAAGAAGACCGACTTCGACGCGATGCTTGCGGTCAGCCAGGCTCTCGGCAAACGTCTGGTGGCCGAAATGTCCAACCGTGTGCGAGGCGATGTCCGGCTGGAACAACAGCGGGAAAAGATGATGGCATTGGGTCGCCTATCTGCCGGTCTCGCCCACGAGCTCAACAACCCCACGGCGGCGATTCGCCGCACGGTAGCTACGCTGGGAAGCCAGATCCGCGGTCAGACGGAGGTCATGATACAGATGGCGAAAGGAGGCTTGGAGAACGAAGCCATCGACGGAATCAGACGGCTCCGGGATACGGCGCGCCGGCGGGATGC
>JASFRP010000187.1:0-6615 GCA_050114895.1 Gemmatimonadota bacterium | reverse complement strand
CCTCACGCTCGGTGTCATCGGGTTGGGTTATGTGGGCCTTCCCCTGGCCGTGGAGGCGGCCCGAGCGGGCATCAGGGTCCTCGGGTTCGATGTGAAGGCGTCCGTTGCTGGGATCATCAATGACGGCCGGTCCCACATCCAGGACCTCACCGATGAGGACGTGGGGGAGCAAGTGAGGGCCGGGCGGATGGAGGCCACCACGGATATGGGCCGCCTCTCCGAATGTGACGCCATCTCCATCTGCGTTCCAACTCCCCTGTCAAAGACCCGGGATCCGGATGTCTCCTTCATCCTCTCCGCCTCGGAAGCCGTGGCCAACGCGCTTCAACCCGGTCAGCTCATCGTCCTGGAGTCCACCACGTATCCGGGAACCACCAGGGAGGTGCTCCTTCCAAAGCTGACGGAGACGGGGATGGAGCCCGGGAAGGACTTCTTCCTCTGCTTCTCCCCGGAACGGGTGGACCCCGGGAATGTGACCTGGGTGACCAAGAACACTCCCAAGGTCATCGGCGGCATCACTCCGGCGTGCAGGGACGCGGGTGTGGCCTGCTACTCCCGGTTCATCGACACCCTTGTTCCCGTGTCTTCGTCCGAAGCAGCGGAGCTCACCAAGATTCTGGAGAATACGTTCAGGGCGGTGAACATCGGGCTGGTAAACGAGGTGGCCCTCATCGCGGACCGGCTGGGAGTGGATGTCTGGGAGGTCATCGACGCCGCGGCCACGAAGCCGTTCGGGTTCATGAAATTCACACCGGGGCCCGGTCTGGGTGGGCACTGTATCCCGGTGGACCCCCACTACCTTTCCTGGAAGATGAGGACGCTGAACTACAAGACCCGGTTCATCGAGCTGGCTTCGGAGATCAACTCCGAGATGCCCCTCTTCGTGGTGGGGAAGATCAGGGAGGGGCTGAACCGCCTGGGAAGAGCGGTGAACGGCTCCAAGGTCCTGGTCCTGGGAGTGGCCTACAAGCCAGACATCGATGATGTACGGGAATCTCCGGCGGTGGATATCATTCATCTTCTGGAAGCCGACGGGGCCCGCGTTTCCTACCACGACCCGTACGTTCCGCGATTGGAGGAGGATGGCAGCGTCTGGGAGAGTGTGCCTCTCACCGACGAGCTTCTCCAGGACATGGACGCTGCCGTCATCGTGACCAACCACTCCAACGTGGAGTACGGGAGGGTCCTTTCCCTCACCCCGATGGTCGTGGATACCCGAAACGCCACCCGAGGGTTGGGGGGAATCCCGGATGTGTCCAACCCCGGGCAGTGGATCGTAAAGGGAACGAGGAAGGGATAAGCGCCCACGGCAAGGGAAAGGGTGGTAGCATGGCACCGAAGCTGACGGCCCAGGTGGACCCCAAGGCGTTCTATCTGGTGACAGGGGGAGCGGGATTCATCGGGTCTCACCTTGTGGAACACCTTCTGGCGGGGGGAGCTCGCGTCAGGGTCCTGGACGACTTCTCCACGGGACGTCGGGAGAACCTGGCTCCATTCCGGGACCGGATCGATCTGGTGGAGGGCGACATCACCGACTTCTCCACCTGCCGAGCCGCTGCCGAGGGGGTTCGAATCATCTTCCATCAGGCGGCTCTTCCCTCGGTTCCCAGGAGCGTACGGGACCCTGCCCGCTCCCATGAGGTGAATGCGACGGGGACCCTGAACGTCCTCCTGGCGGCGCGGGACGCTGGTGTGAAACGAGTCGTCTACGCGTCGTCCTCCTCTGCCTACGGGGATACGCCGACCCTTCCCAAGCGAGAGGATCAGACCCCGAGCCCACGTTCTCCCTATGCCGTAGCGAAGCTCACGGGAGAGCACTACTGCCGTTCCTTTCCAGGCGTGTTCGACCTGGAGACGGTGGCGCTTCGGTACTTCAACGTGTTTGGACCCCGTCAGGATCCCACGTCGGCCTACGCAGCGGTGATTCCTCTCTTCGCCGCGGCGGCGCTGGACGGACGGCCTCCCACCATCGACGGGGACGGAGAGCAGACACGTGACTTCACCTACATCGACAACGTCGTGCTGGCGAACCTCCTGGCGGCGTCGACCCCTGCGGAAAGAGTGTCGGGAGAGGTCTTCAATGTGGGTTGCGGGGATCGGATCTCCATCAACGCGCTCTGGGATGAGATCCGAGGGGCGGCGGACTCGGGGGTGGAGGCCGTCCACGGACCGCCGAGGGCCGGAGACGTGAGAGACTCCCTGGCAGATATCACACACCTCAGGGCCAGAACCGGGTTCGAGGTGCGCGTGGGTCTCAAGGAAGGGATCGGGAAGACGGTGGATTGGATTCGGGGATGAAGCCGAGTCGTCTCCTCAGCGGCGAAAAGGGCCGTCGAACGCCACGATAAGAAACCGGGATCCATGCCAAACCGACTGATTTCCCCTCATGGGGGCAAGCTCAGGGAGCTGATGGTTGACGGCCGGCGGGCCGTCGAGTTGAAGGAGGCTTCCCGGGACTGGCCCAGCTGGGACCTGACGGACCGCCAGATGCGAGACCTGGAGCTCCTCCTGAACGGCGGGTTCAGCCCCCTGGAGGGGTTCATGAACCGGGGAGATTACGAGAGGGTCCGGGATGAGATGCGCCTGGCTGACGGGACCCTCTGGCCCATCCCCATCACCCTCAACGTGACGCAGGTCTTGGCCGGGACGCTGGCGCCGGGGAGGCCCCTGGCTCTCCGGGATCCCGAGGGGGTTCTCCTGGCTGTTCTCACCGTCGGGGACGTGTGGGAACCGGACCTGCCCGAGGAAGCCGGAAAGGTCTTCGGGACGATAGACCCGGAGCACCCCGGTGTGGACTACCTCCTCAACCATACGCCACCCGTGTGCGTCGGAGGGAGCCTGGAGGGGCTGCAGCTCCCCGTCCATTACGACTTCAAGCATGACCGTCACTCGCCCCGGGCCCTGCGGGAAGAGTTCGTTCGCCTGGGGTGGCGCAAGGTGGCCGGCTTCCACACCCGGAGCCCGATGCACAAGCCTCAGGTCGCTCTGACCCTCAAGGCAGCCAAGGAGGCCGGCGCCAACCTCCTGATCCACCCCGTGGTGAGGATGACCCAGTCCGGGGATCTCGATCACTACACCAGGGTGCGGTGCTATGATGCTGTTCTCCCTCATTACCCTCAGTTCACCGCCAAGCTCTCTCTCCTGGACATGGCCATGCGGCTCGCCGGCCCCAGGGAGGCTCTCTGGCACGCCATCATTCGGAAGAATTTCGGGTGCTCCCACTTCATCGTGGGTCAGGATCATGCCGGCCCGGGCTCGGATTCGTCGGGGAAGCCGTTCTATGGCCTGTATGAGGCCCAGGAGCTGACGACGGCCCACCAGGAGGAGCTCGGGGTGACCATTCTCCCCGTTCGGATGGTGGTCTATGTGAAGGAGAGGGATGAGTTCCTCACCGTTGACGAGATCCCGGAAGGGGTGACGACATGGTCCATCTCCCAGGCGGAGCTGAGAGCCCGCCTGGACGACGGTCGGGAGATCCCGGACTGGTTCACCTTTCCGGAGGTCACCACAGAGCTCCGACGTCGACACCCTCCCCGATCCAAGAAGGGCTTTACCGTCTTCTTCACCGGCCTCTCGGGTTCCGGCAAGTCCACGGTGGCCAACGTGCTCCGGACCAAGCTTCTGGAGGCGGGGGGACGCTCGGTGACGCTGCTGGACGGCGACATCGTCCGGAAGAACCTCTCCAGCGAGCTGGGGTTCAGCAAGGAGCACAGAGACCTGAACATTCAGCGAATCGGATTTGTCGCCTCCGAGATCACGAAAGGAGGCGGGATCGCCCTGTGTGCTCCCATCGCGCCGTACGCCCACACGCGGCGCTACAACCGTGATCTCATACGGCAGTACGGGGGGTATGTGCTGGTCTATGTCAGCACCCCCATCCAGGTCTGCGAGGCCAGAGACCGAAAAGGACTGTATGCCAAGGCCAGGGCGGGGATCATCAAGGAGTTCACCGGCGTCTCGGACCCGTACGAAGTGCCCAACGACGCCGATGTCGTCCTCGACACCTCCGACATCACACCGGAAGAGGCCGGACAGCTCGTCTATCTCTACCTGGAGAAGGAAGGGTACATCGGACCTGCGGCGGGTTGATGGGAAGACGGGTTGTAGGATGGGGATGACGGTACCTTTGTCCTGGCCGTTCTGATGGAGCGGCCGCGGAGGCCCCGGCCGAGATCCGTTTCCGAGATGTAGCACCGAGAGGACAGACGACCATGCCCCGCAGAGAAGACCTGGCCCGCATTCGAGACGCTCTGGCCGCGGCGGCGGAGGCGGTAAGGCCCTATACCCCCGGGGCTGTGGACTATGACGAGAAGAGCAGCCGGGGAGATCCGGTCACCGCAGCGGACCTTGCCATTGATGAGGTGCTCCGGGGAATCCTCCCCCAGCCAGGCGAAGGATGGCTCAGCGAGGAGACGGCCGACAGCCCCCAGCGCCTGACGAATTCCAGGGTCTGGGTGGTGGACCCCCTGGATGGAACCAGGGAATTCGTGGACGGGGTGCCGGAGTGGTGCATCTCCGTGGGGTTGGTGGAGGACGGAATGCCCGTTGCCGGCGGGATCTACTCTCCCCCCGTCGATCTGCTGGTTGTGGGCTCGGTGGAGACGGGAGTGACCCGGAACGGGGAACCGGCCGAAATGACAGGCCGCAGAGCGCTGGACGGTGCCGTGATCCTGGCATCCCGGAGCGAGTGGAATCGTGGCGAGTGGGACGGGTATGACGGATCCTTCGAGGTGGTGCCCTGCGGCTCCGTGGCCTACAAGCTGGCTCAGGTCTCCGTCGGGCTTGCCGACGGTACGTGGACATTGGTGCCAAAGCACGAGTGGGACGTGGCGGCCGGGGCGGCTCTGATAAAGGCCGCGGGGGGCACGCTGCTACATGCAGACGGAGGTGAGCCGAAGTGGAATCAGCCGAAGCCCAAGCTCCCGAACTTCCTGGCGGGGAGTGAGCCCCTCCTGGACCAGTTCCGGAAGAGATGGCTGGCGTGAGGGTAATCCCCACGGGCGTGATGGGAACTCCGGGCTCCAACCCGACACCGCGCCCCCGGCCACGACGTCGGAGCTCCCCTCGAGCCACCCCCACTCGACGCCGGGTGTGGGATTGCTTTCGCCATGAAGGTGGTGTAAAGCTCCTGAGACGACGGAAGCGACCAGTCGAGAAAACTTCAGAAGGAGCCAGTGGATGAAAGTCACGGTGATCGGGACCGGTTATGTGGGCCTCGTGGGAGGCGCCGGCTTTGCGGAGACCGGAAACGATGTCATCTGCGCCGATATCGACGAAACGAAGATCGCCCGCCTCGAGGCGGGTGAGATTCCCATCTTCGAGCCCGGGCTCGAACCTCTGGTGAAGAGCAACGTGAAGGCGGGGCGCCTCCGCTTCACCACCGACGTTCCGGAGTCGGTTCGGTCTTCGGACATCGTCTTCATCGCCGTGGGTACTCCGCCGGGCGAGGATGGCTCCGCGGATCTCCAGCATGTCCTTGCGGTGGCCCGAACCATCGGCGAGTCCATGAACGGGGAGAAGATCGTCGCCACCAAGAGCACCGTGCCCGTCGGTACGGCCGGAAAGGTGAAGGCGGCCATCCAGGCTGAGACGGACCACGTCGTACACGTCTGCTCCAACCCCGAGTTCCTGAAGGAGGGAGCGGCGGTTGAAGACTTCATGAAGCCGGACCGTGTCGTGCTTGGGGTGGACTCGGAGTACGCAGGGAAGATCCTCTCGGATCTCCATGCTCCCTTTGTTCGCACTGGGAATGCCATACTGGTCATGGATATCGCGGCGGCGGAGATCACCAAGTATGCCTCCAACGCCATGCTGGCCACCCGGATCTCTTTTATGAACAGCATCGCGCAGCTCTGCGAGGCCACAGGGGCCGACGTCGACATGGTTCGACAAGGCCTTGCCACGGACCGGAGGATCGGGGCGTCTTTCCTGTTTCCCGGAGTAGGGTACGGTGGGTCCTGTTTCCCGAAGGACGTGAAGGCTCTGGTCCGCACCATGCACGAGCTCCGTGCCGACGCCTCCATCCTGGAGGCGGTCGAATCCGTCAACGAAAAGCAGAAGAGGGTCCTCGTGGAGCGGATTCTCCACCGCTTCGGTGAGGATCTTTCCGGTCGGACCTTCGCGGTCTGGGGCCTTGCCTTCAAGCCCAATACCGATGACATGCGGGAGGCTCCGAGCCTCGTAACCATCTCCGCGCTGCTGGAGAGGGGGGCCACCGTAGCCGCCCACGATCCGGTTGCCATGGACGAGGCCCGACACCACCTCGGGGACCGGATCACTTACGCAGAATCCAACTACGCCGCTCTGGAGGGGGCGGACGCCCTCCTCATCCATACCGAATGGCTTCCCTATCGTCGCCCGGACTTCCCCCGGATGAAGGAGCTCATGAACATCCCCCTCATTCTGGACGGCCGGAACATCTACCGACCTGAACGAATGGCGGAGCATGGGTTCGAGTACTACTCCATCGGACGAAGCCCCGTGATTCCAGCTCGGGGCTGAGGAGCCAGAATGCGCATTCTCATCACCGGGGCCGCGGGTTTTCTGGGCTCCCATCTGGTGGACCGTTTTCTCGACGCAGGACACCGGGTGGTTGGGGTCGACAACTTCATCACG
>JASFRP010000186.1:0-6622 GCA_050114895.1 Gemmatimonadota bacterium | reverse complement strand
GCCGGGGGGCTCTTCCACCAGTCTCCCTCGAAGCTGGCCCTGAGTGTGGAGGAGGACGGGGTGAGGGTGAATGCCGGCTTGAGACAGCTCCGGAACTGGCAGGTTGTCGGGGGTGCCGACTGGCGGGTGGACCCCGGCCTCCGGATCCGGGCTGAAGGGTTCTACAAGCGCTATGACCGCATGCCCGTCCTGGCTTCAGATCCCCGTATCAACCTGGCGAACCTCGGGGACGACTACGGCTTCGTGGGGGCGGAGAAGCTTCTCTCCGAGGGCTGGGGAAGGGCCTACGGCGGTGAGCTTTTTCTCCAGCAGAAGCTCACGGGGGCTCTCTACGTGCTGGGTGCCTATACGCTCTCCTGGTCCGAGTTCGCCGGCTCCGACGGAGCGTTGAAGGCCTCTGCCTGGGATCGGCGTCACTCTCTCGACCTCACCGGAGGATACCGCATCGGGGAGGAATGGGAGGTGGGTGCCAAGCTCCGCGTCCTCTCCGGGCTCGCGTATACCCCCTGGGATCTGCAGGCCAGCGATCTCACCTACCCGCTTACCGGGAGGGGCGTCCGAGACTGGGGCCGGGTGGGGGAGGAGCGGTCGCCGGCTTACGCCCGCCTGGACGTTAGGGTGGAACGGGAGTGGTTCTTCAGTGGGTGGAACGCCGTAGTCTACCTGGACCTCCAGAACGTGTTGAACCGGGCCAACACCGTGGGCTTCGCGTACACGCAGGATCCTGATTACCCTGATCGCCTGCGTCCCATCGACAGCGTGTCCTTCCTCCCCACCTTCGGGTTCAGCGTGGAGTTCTGAGGCGCGGAGCTACTCTGCCTGATTCTCAACCCTCTTTGACTCCCGCACAACACGGTGCTTGTCCACCCAATAAGCCCAGGGAACGAAGACCCACAAGGTCAATCCTCCATACGCCAGGGCAGTCTCGGAAGGTGGGGGGGCTGCGAAGCTGGAAAGATAGAAGAGGGAGAGTACGAGGATCATGGTCCAGAGGCCCCAACGTCCTGCTCCGTCCCGAGGGGTCGTCGCCCGGGTGTAGAGGGCGAGACCCCCGAGGAAGATCCCGAACTCCAGGATGAGGGTAAGGGGGAGCGAGTTCCAGAGCCCGCCACCCAGGAGGATGTCCGACCCGGGCCAGAGGGGAAGGTCCGGTTCGTGTACCGGGAGGTCCAGGAGCCAGTGACTCACCACCAGGGCTCCCAGGACCAGGGATCCGGTCGCCCTGCGGGTGAAGAAAAAGGAAACTGTGCCCAGGAGGATCGCCCACCCCACCACCGCCAGGAGGCTGTGGGTGATGGGATAGTGCACGAACTCCAGGCTACTGGCCGCCATGAGGCCCGGGACGATCCGGACCTGCTCCCATCCGACAATGAGGAAGATGGGCCAGAGAAGGTCGGCCCACTGAGAGGCCGTGACGGTGGCCCCAAGGGATTCCCGGGGGGCCACCCGCTTCGCCGCCAGGGCGAGGCCGTAGTGTCCTAAGAACATGGTGCTCCATCCGTTCGGTGACCCCGCACGCGACGGATGAGGTTACGATGTCGGAGCGGAGGTGAGGGACAGCCGATTCACAGGGTGCGAGTGCACGACCTACCCCACTCCGCCCTCCCGGGTCCCGCCCCGCGGGGAGGCCCTGGGTCCCGGTGGCGGGCGAGGGGGATCCGGACCCGCATCGGGGGGATGGCCCGGAACCCGGCTTCGGCTCGGGTTTATGCTCCATCACCGCATTTCGAACTCAAGAGAACCGCCATGACTTCCCCGAAACCCTCGCCCGGATTCCGGCAGGGGCAAGCGAGAGCTTTCTCGCCTCGTTCTTATCTGGGCACCTGATCCCGAAACACGAAAGGAGTGAATCATCTCGATTTCAATCCAACCCATTCGAACAGGATCGGTGAGAGTCAGGAAAGCCCAACGTCGACGGAAGCCCGGTGGTCTGCTTCGAGTCCTGACCGACACGGAGTGGACCGAATGGCTTCCCATCCTCACCTGGCTCATCCATCACCCCGAGGGTCCCATCCTCGTCGACACGGGGGAGACCGCCCGGACCTCGGAGCCCGCCTACTTCCCCCGCTGGCATCCGTATTACAGACGCGCCGTGGAGATGAACGTGCGTCCGGAGGACGAGATCGGGCCCCGACTGGAGGAGGTCGGCGTATCGCCCGGAGACGTGAGACGGGTGGTGGTCACCCACTTCCACACCGATCATGCCGGGGGCCTCCAGCATTTTCCCGGTGCGGAGATCTTCGCCGCGCAGCGAGAAATCTCCGGGGCGGTGGGGTGGACAGGGCGGATCCAGGGTTACCTTCCCCATCGCTGGCCATCATGGTTCCGGCCGGTCCCCATCTCCTTTCCGGAGCTGCCCTTCGGCGCATTCGAGAGGAGCTTTCCCGTCAGTGTGGCGGGAGACGTGATGGCGGTCCCGACACCGGGCCACACACCCGGCCACCTCTCTGTCGTGGTCCGAGACGGGGACCTGGACTACTTCCTTGCGGGAGACACCAGCTACACCCAGGAGTTCCTCCTGGCGGAGATTCCCGACGGGGTGTCCCCCCGGCCCTCCGTGACCCTCGAAACGATGGGACGGATCTTGGCCCACGCCGCCGCACATCCCACGATTTATCTGCCCTCGCACGATCCGGAGTCGGTAGCACGACTGAGGCAGGAGAAGACGCTCCCCGGCGGGAACGCTCCGGCCGTCAGGCGGGGCGGAGGGCCCGGGTAGCCATGGAGGTGGGGCAGAGGCGGTTCAGGGGTGTCGCTTCGTCTGTCCACCAGTCCTCATAGAAGCCCACGAGCAAGAACCCCGCTTCCAACTGTCCTCCGATCTGGGCGTCGAGAGAGTGGCTGAACTCCAACGCCTCTCCGGACTGGATCGCCTTCCGACGGTCAGGGGAGAGGTCGTCGGCCGTCGACTCGGCGTACGGGAGACCGTGCCTCGCGACGAGAGCTCCGGTCCGCCCTGCCTCGTCGTGATCGAAGAGAAAGAAGGTTGGATTCATGAACCCCGTCAGCAGCGCGCCACCGGGTCTGAGAACCCTGAAGCACTCCCGCCATAAGGGACGGACCTCCGGGATGAAGACCGTAGATACGGGATTGAAGATCAGGTCGAAACTGGCATTCGCCAGGAGCTGGAGGTTCCCCATGCTCCCCTGGATCAATTGAAGTTCGATTCCCTCCCGATCCGCCACCTCCCGGTCCCTGGCGAGCTGCTCGTCGGACAGGTCCAGGCTGACGACGGCGGCTCCGGCTGCCGCCAGGATGGGCGCCTGCTGGCCACCCCCGGAGGCGAGGCAGAGGATCCGCTTCCCACGTACCTCCCCGAACCAGTCCCGGGGGACGGTCCTGGTGGGGGTCAGGCGCACGCTCCACACGCCCTTGCGCGCCTCCCGGATCTCAAGAGGGCCCACGGGCGTCGTCCACTCGCTTCCCTCCCGGGACTGACGATTCCAGGCGGCTCGGTTGTGTTCAGAAATGTCCATTCGGGGTCTGGGTTCAGGCGATATCCCACCGGGGACCGAGGCGGATCGGGGGACACCTCATAACCAGGTTGACGTATGTCTGGTAGCCATCTCATTTTCAGGCACCAGATCCCCCGATAATAAGCGATGGCCTCAGTCGGCGCGCCGGGCTTTCCACCAGACAGGTCTCTACGACGGGCGTGCCACCCTTGAAGGAGGACATTCATGATCGATCATCGTCGTTTGCGTCTTCCCCTTCTCCTGCTGCTTCTCGGCGCAATGACCTGGCCAGGAGGCCTCCTCAGACCCGGCACCCTTCAGGCCCAGGCAGGGCTCGTGGGTGGCACCGTCGTCGACAGGAACACCCTCCAGCCTCTTGCCGGCGCCCAGATCCTGGTGGAGGGGACGAATCTCGGGGCCCTGACGAACGAATCGGGCCGGTTCCTCATCCGAGGAGTCGCCGGCACCGAGGTCACGCTCCAGGTCATCCTCATGGGGTTCGGGACCGAGACCGTCCAGGTCCAGGTCGGGACCACGGACCTGAGGATCCTCCTGGGTGAAGCCGCCGTGGAGCTGGACGAGCTTGTCGTGACGGGAACCGCCGGGGACACTCGCCGAAGGGTTCTGGGGAACGCCGTGTCCCAGATCGATGCTGCCGCTGCCACGGAGTTGCCCATCCAGAACGTGACGGAGCTCCTGAACGGCAGGGCGACGGGGGTGGTGGTCCAGCAGGGGTCGGGTGTGGCGGGCACGACCTCCGAGATCCGCATCCGGGGTCGGTCGAGCCTCCGGGAGACCAGTGACGCTCCCCTGATCTACGTGGACGGGATTCGGGTGAACAATCGGATGTCCGGGGGATTCGGTGATCCCGCCACCTCCCGTCTGGATGACATCGATCCCGCCAACATCGAGAGCATCGAGGTCATCAAGGGCCCGGCTGCGGCCACGCTGTACGGGACGGAGGCGTCCAACGGGGTGATCCAGATCATCACGAAGCGGGGGAACACCGGCCCCGCCCGGTGGAACTTCACCTTGCGGCAGGGCCTGAGCTATTTCAACGATGCCGCCGGCCGCCTGGATGAGAATTACGGGACGAATTCCTCAGGGTCGGTGATCTCGGTCAACATGGTGGACCAGGAGGAGCAGCGGGGTACTCCCATCTTCTCCACCGGCCACGATCAGTTCTTCAACATGAGCGTCAACGGAGGAACCGACGTCCTGCAGTACTTCGTTTCCGGCTCCGGGAACTTCAACGACGGCGTGACCCCCGACAATTCGGGACATCGCTACAACGCCCGGATGAACCTGGGCTTCGCTCCGGCTGACAAGCTCCGGGTCAGGGTCAACTCGGACCTGGTGGTGAGCCGGTTCCGCCTTCCCATGATGGGGAATGAGGGTGTCCTCCCCTCCCTCCAGCGGGGGAGTCCCACCACGTTGAACGACCCCCGGCGAGGGTGGCAGACGGCCCCGCCGGAGACGCTGTACCGGGCCTACCACTACAACCAGGACGTGAACCGGTTCACCGCCGGTTTCACCTTCGAGCACGAACCCACGGATTGGTTCAGTCACCGCCTTACCGGGGGGATGGACTTCACCGATCAGGCCTCCGTGTACTACACCCCCCGCCTGGGGGAGCAGGACGCCCAGTTCTTCTCTCCGGAGGACGCCTCGGGAAGTAAGAACGTCAACCGTGAGGAGGTCCTCTACACCACCCTCGAGTACACGGGAACCGTCTCCTTGCCCGTGACGGAGAATCTGCAAAGCAACACCTCCGGCGGGTTCCAGCTCTACCAGAGGAACATTCAGTTCATGGAGGCCGAGGGGCAGGGATTCCCGGCCACGGGCGTGAAGACCATCGCCGGGGCTGGCACCTACCAGAGGGGGCGAGACGATTTCGTCGAGAACAACACGGTGGGGTTCTTCCTCCAGGAGCAGGTAGGTTGGCAGGATCGTCTCTTCCTCACCGCTGCGATCCGGGCCGATGACAATAGCGCCTTCGGAGAGAACTTCGACCTGGTCTACTACCCGAAGGTAAGCGCTTCCTGGGTCGTCACCGAGGAGTCGTTCTGGAGCGTGGACTGGATCAACTCCCTCCGGTTCCGAGGAGCCTACGGGGAATCCGGCCAGCAGCCCGACGCCTTTGCCGCGCTCCGGACCTTCGAAGCCCGCCCGGATCCGACGGGCGTGGCGGCAGTTACCCCCCAGTCAGCAGGGAACCCGGATCTGGGGCCCGAACGGGGGAAGGAGATCGAGCTCGGATTCGACATGAGCCTCTTCAACGGGCGGATGGACGTGGACTTCACCTACTACAACCAGAAGACCACCGACGCCATCCTCTCCCGGAACGTGGCCCCGTCCACCGGGTTCGCTGGAACGCAATTCGTGAACGTGGGTGAGATCGCCAACAGCGGCTTCGAAGTGGGCCTGAATGCGCTGGTGGTGGATTCCCGTGACGTCGACTGGGACCTGGGCGTGAGCCTCAATACCAACGACAACGAGATTACCAAGCTGGGTATCGACGGGTGGCTGGACATCGGATGGACGACCCGGCACCAGGAAGGGTACCCGGTGGGGTCCTTTTTCGCCTCCAAGGTCCTCAGTGCCGATCTGGATGCGGAGGGAACCGCCATCAACGCCATGTGCGCGGATGGCGAAGGCGGGGCCATCGCCTGTGAGGATTCCCCGTGGGTTTATCTGGGCCACCCGACCCCGGATTTCGAAGGCTCCTTCAACTCCAGCGTGACCCTCTTCGACCGGGTTCGGATCCGGGGCCTGGTGGACTTCCAGACCGGACAGTCGAAGTACCTCACGGATCGTTGGAACCGCTGTGCCTGGCGGCAGAATTGTGAGATCAACTATTACCCGGAACGCTTCGATGTCCGGGCGGTGGTGGCCGCCCAGAACGGCGGGTGGAACGAATTCCAATGGTGGATCCAGAAAGCCGATTTTGCCCGCCTGCGGGAAGTGTCCGTGGACTACACCCTGCCCGTCGAATGGGTCGCCAAGATCGGTGCCGCTTCCGGGATGATCTCCCTGGGTGGACGGAACCTGGGGGTGTGGACCAAATACCCCGGTCTGGATCCCGAGACCATGGACATCACCAACTCCGTGACGGAGCCCAACGACCAGAGCATTCTACCTCCCCTCCGGCAGTTCTCGTTCACGGT
>JASFRP010000185.1:0-6626 GCA_050114895.1 Gemmatimonadota bacterium | reverse complement strand
CCGGCCGACGCAGTGCCGGGCCGGGTCACTCGCTGACCACCGGATGTCCCGACGGTGGGACGGGCAGCCCGATTGCGGTCATTGCCCGGTTGGGCCACGCCGACCCGTCCTCCCCGGGGCTCTGCCGTTGGCGTGGCTGTTCCAGCTCGGGGTTTTGCCGTACGATCGGCAACCACCCCGCGACGCGGAGATTCCTTGAAGGTGGTGGACGTGTAGCCTCCCCTGGGGGATGCGACTCTCACAACCCGTTGCGCCGGGACCACATACGCGACCCTGGCGTACCCCGGGCTCACATACCAGGGGTCATTGTAGTACCACCATCCGGGATTGCTGGCCCACACAGGCCTCCACCGCGCCAGGTACCCCGTGTACCCCCACCACGGATCGAAGAACGCCGGCCGCCGGTAGTAGTTCCAGCCCAACCCTAAGGAGAAGTGGAATCCGCTATACCAGTATGGGTCCCACCAGTCCCAGCACGAGTTGGGATACCCCCACCATCCACAGTAGAAGGGGCTGTAGCTGGCGTGCCACTGGTAGGGAGACCAACCATGATACGGCTCGTACCCGTACCCATACCCGTCGTAATAGTAGGGGTCGTGGTAATATTGCTGGTAGGATTGGAACCCGATCCCCACGCCGAAACCGACGCCCACGGATGCACCCAGGCCCAAATGGAATCCGGGCTGGAAGATGGAGCCGTGGTGCCAGTGGGAGGCAGCCATCCCCACCCCGAAGCCGTCGAAAAGGCCCATGTGGAGAGACGCGGAAACCGAAACCTGGGATGACGCCGGATGGGGCCCCATGGCCAGGATCAGGGCGACCATCGTTGCAGGTGCGAGGCGTTTTGACATGGTTCCTCCTAGCTGGTCTTCTGCCCTCTTCTCTGCAGGGGACGTGCCAGGCGAGTCGATCCTGTGAAATCCTTGATAGGTAAGGGGTTAGTTGATTTCCTGGATGCGCTGGGCAACGCGGCTGTCCCTTCGAGGGGACAGGGTCGGCTCAGGACCGTCCACGGATCCACCACCCGAGAACGAGGGGGATAAGGAGGACCGGAGATCCCCCCGGGCCTCCCGCTTCGCCGTCATCGCCCCATTTCCTCCAGGATGCTCACCAGGAGATCCAGCTCCTGGTCGGTATTCATGAGGTTCGGTGAGACTCGCAGGGAGTTCAGTCCTGCGGCAGGGAAGGGGCGGACGACAACTCCATGATCCGCGAAGAGCGCGCTGGAAACCGCGTCCGCCCTTCCCCGTTCCAGACCCACTGCCACCAGCATCGCCCCCATCTCCCACCTCCTGGGTGAACGCCATAGAAGGCCGGAAGTTCCCTCCACCTTCTCCCTGAGGGCCGTGAACATGCGTCGGTATTCCGTCTCCTTCCGTGCCTCTCCCAGTGCCGATTGAAAGTCCAGAGCCGCGCCCAGGGAAAGGACCTCAGGCAGATCCCTGGTCCCGTAATCCTCGAAGACCCGGGCGGTGCCCTGCCACTGCGCCTGCCCCCAGGTAACCCAGAAGGGCGGGAGGTCTTCCACCAGTTCCCTGGAAAGGTAGAATAGCCACAGGCCTTTGGGTGATTGGATCCACTTGTGGGGACTCGTGGCGTACGCATCTACTCCGCATTCTGCGAGCTGCAGGGGGATCATCCCAGCCGATTGGGCTCCATCCACCAGGACATACTCGACGCCATTGTCCTTGGCCATGACCGCCAGCTCCCGGAGGGGGTGCCGGAGGCCCACGATGTTATCGATGTGGGGGAGGACGAGGACACGGGTATTCGGACCGATCTCCTCCTGATGAAGCCGAACCACGTCCTCCGCGGTCAGACCTGGCGCCTCTCCGACGGGAAACTCGAAGACTCGCACGCTGTACCCTCTCTCCGCTCCGAAATGCTGCCAGCACACGCTGGCTCCCGCATGATTCAGAGTGGAGAAGAGCACCTCGTCTCCCCGAGAAAGGGGAAGGCCCCGGGCGAGTACGTTGAACCCCTCCGTCGTGTTGTGGGTGATGGCCACGAGGTCCGGGTCACACCCCAGGAGCTCCGCTGCTCTCCTCCTTACGCCCTCCCGTGGCTCCTCCCATGCACCACCCCAGATGTAGAGCCAGGGGTTCTCCTCGCAGATCTCCCGATACCTGATACCGGCCCTGTGGACGCTCCCGGGCACCGTTCCGATGGAGGCGTGGTTCAGATAGCTCACCCGGGGATCCAGGAGGTACTCGGCCTTGAGATTCGGGAAACCGCCCCCGGCGTCGCCGGAGCGGGACACACGCTCCACTTCCTGTGCGAAGATCACCTCGGCTGCGGTGATCTGTGCCAGGATGTGCGCGGCTCCGACGGCGGTCAGCCCTTTCATGAAGCTGCGGCGGGTCGGATAGTCGGTCATCTTGGCGACCTTTCGGGGGTTCTGGCATGGGGGATGGCCGGGGGTCAGGCTTCCTGACAGCCCTCGATTTGGATACTAGCTGGAATGGCCAGAGTGTGAAACTCTGCAGACCACCGCGGGGGTCAGATGAGGGAATTCTGCCATGGGGGTGGACGGGAAGGGCTTCTTGCCCCAAAATTCCCCTTACCAGTTTATCTCGCTGGATCACATAGCATCCGTGCATGGTCCGATCTCGATACGGATGCAACAGCCCATCCCCCTTCGTCAGGATAGGTCTTCCCGGTAAACCCATACCGGGGTGAGCGGATGGCATAACAAGGTACACTCACAACACGGTGAACGACGCGTGACACAAGAAGGCCCCCTCGGCGTCTTGGAAGTCCTCCCAGGAGGATCAGGTTTCATCCGCCGCCGAGAAGCGGCGTACACTCCCGGCAACGACGACATCTATGTCGGTGCGCGAGTGATCCAGAAGTTCGACCTTCGGACCGGAGACGAGCTCGCTGGGGTGGTAGGCAACCGCCCCAAGAACGGGAAGAGCCCTCCGCTGAAACATCTCGCCCGGGTCAACGGGATCGCTCCGGAAGAGCTCACGCGGCGCCCGCTCTTCACCCATCTGGGAGCCCAGCATCCGGACGAACCCCTTCGGCTGGAGTGTGGCAGGACCTATCGGGGACAGCCGGATCACACGAACCGGGTCATCGATCTCTTCTGTCCACTCGGCAAGGGGCAGCGAGCGATGATCGTCGCTCCGTCGAAGGCGGGGAAGACGACGATCCTCCAGGCCGTTGCCGAGGGCGTCGTGACGAACAACCCGGACTGCCACCTCATGATCCTCCTCGTGGACGAGCGCCCCGAGGAGATCACGGAGATGGAAGCCTGCGGCTTCGGGGAGGTCATCGCATCCTCTTTTGATCGCCCTGCCGAGCGACACACTCAGGTGGCGGAGATGACCCTGGCTCGGGCCCACCGTCGTGTGGAAATGGGTCAGGACGTCGTCATCATCCTGGACTCCATCACACGCCTGGCCCGGGCGCACAACACGGTGGAGGAAGGGTCCGGACGGACTCTCACCGGCGGACTCGACGCCAACTCCCTGGAGAAGCCGAAGCGCTTCCTTGGGAGTGCGCGAAAAATCAACGAAAAGCTGGGAGGTGGCTCCCTTACGATCGTGGCCACCGCCCTCGTGGACACCGGCTCCCGAATGGACCAGGTAATCTTCGAGGAGTTCAAGGGTACTGGAAATAGCGAGCTGCTACTGAGCCGGGAGCTGGCCGACAAGCGGATCTACCCCGCCATCGACCTGGCCGGGTCCGCCACCAGGCGAGAGGAGCTCCTCCTCAGCGATGACGCGCTTGATCTGTCCCGAGCCCTGCGGAGGAAGTTTGCCGACCTCCCGCCGGCCGACGCCATGTCCGAGCTTCTCATGGTCATGGCTCGAACGAAGACGAACGAAGAACTGGTGAGGCTCTTCAAGGAGCGGTAGGGTCGGGTTTCCGGCGGGCCACCGCCGCTGCGAGTCTGACGAGACTGGACTTCATGGCTTCTCCCTGGGAGGAAGCCATGCCTCTGGCGGCGTACCCCATGAGCGGGTTCCAACCGAAGTCTCCGTTCTCGGTCCATCGAACCCGACTGCCGTCGCCCTCCGAGATGAGGGTCAACGACCCGCGGATCGTCAGGGCGCCACCTTCGATGAGGACCTCGTAGCCCACCGCCGTGTCCTGTCGGACTTCGACGATCCGGGCCTCACCCTTCCCGTACCGAGGATCGTCCCAACGCACGCCGGCTCCCACGCCATCCGGGGGACCGAAGACCTCGAGGCCCGTTTCCGGAAAGGGGGTCCAGGCTTCCCAGGCAGATATGCGATTCAGAAAGGGGTAGACCGCGGAGGGAGGTGCCGGAAGGACGGCTTCCTCCGTAGCTGTCCAGGTTCCGGGAAGGAGGAGACCCACCAGAAGGTAGAGGAGGAGAATGCCGGCCAGGACTCCGAAGATCCTCGCGCCCCACTTCACCGGTCTGCTCCCGGGTCCCCTCCGGCCTCCTCGACTCCGGCAGGCCCTGCGTCCCTGGAGTTCTGCGAAGGTCCGGGGAACGGAGCATCGTGGGGCGGTTGCACGTTGAGCTGAGAATCATGGTGGCAACCGTCGCAGGGCACGGAATGTGTTGGTCTGAGAGGCGTTCCCGGGGGGAGAACGAGGGGCCCACCGCACTTGGGACATCGGGCGTGGAGGGAGTCCAGCGTGAAGCGCTCTCTCCACTTTCGGACTCCAAAGAAGAAACCAAAGCCCAGGGCGCCGGCCACCCAGGGGGCGTGGGGGGGGACGACTCCCACGACGGGGGCGAGGAGGATTCCACCCAGAGCGAAGGCGAGGGCTCTCGCGCCACGCCAGGCCCGGGTTCGGGGCACGGCGTGGATCAGGGCCTTTCCCGGGGGGAATCCGAAGAGAGTGACGGTCCCGGACAGCGCTACGCTGGAGGCCTCTTCTTCCCCGGTTTCGTCGGTCTTGATCTTCATGAGCTGACGGCGAGGTTTGGGGAGCGGAGCCCAGCTTCCGAGCCGGCACCGGACATCCTCTGTCGGGCGGCGCCGAGACCGCAGGCTCCGTCCGAGGTCGCTCCCTGAAAGGGGAGAATATATCTTCTGGGATAACAAACCCGAAGGTGACGAGCCACCATTCGACCCGCCATCGAGGCCAGACCGCGCACGTGAGCGAGAACCCAACCCCCAACTCCGGCACCAGCCAGAAGGGTTCGGCTGCCCTCACCAGGGAGCTTTCCGAGTTCCTGCTGGAGTTCTCCATCGGGGTGCACCGGTATTCCATGTACCCACCTGACCACCCTTCCCTCGGTCAGGTGGCGGAGAACGTCCTGGCGCGTCTCGGCGAAGTCCTGGCCACCCGTCCCGTCCTCTCCATCGGTGTCGGGCGGGATCAGCTCATGATGGACGGGAGGGCCACCGAGGTGGGGCATCCGGTCCTTCGGGAACTGGCCAGGCGTATTCACGACCACCAGCTCGGAGCCGTTGCCCTCTCTCGGGGGACCGATGTGGGGGAAGTGCAGGGCCTTCTGCAGGCATTGGCCCGTGACCCGGGACGAGGTGGGGAACCCCTGGGTCTCCTTCCACCGGGACAGATTCCCGGCTGGGACCATGTTCGTCTCTTCCCCGTTGGATACGACCAGCTCGAGCTCCGGGATGGTGGGCCGCCGGAAGAGCTACCTCCGGACCAGGCGACCGACCTCTGGCTCGGCCTGGCCAGGGCAGCCGTGGGTGGAGATGAGGGGACCGAGGGGAAGACGGCCCCCGAACCCGGCGCCGTCGCTCGCTCGATTCGGAATCGGCCGCGAGGGAAGGGATACGATCAGGTCATCGTGGGTTATCTCCTCCGCCTGGCCAGGGAGCTGAAGGAAGGAACGGGGAGGGAGAGCGAGTCGGTGAGGGACCGGGTCTCTTCTCTCGTCAATGATCTGGATGAGGGGACTCTACGGGAGTTCCTGAAGATGGGAGGGAGCCTCTCGCGGCAGCACCGATTCGTACTGGACGCCAATGAGAGCCTGGCTGCCGATTCGGTGGTGAAGCTGCTGAAGGCGGCCGCCGAATCCTCCCAACAGACCATCTCACACTCGCTCCTTCGCCTCTTGTCCAAGCTTTCTTCCCACGCCGACTCGGGGGGGGCGCTGATCCGGAACCAGGCCGAAGCTGCCTTCAGGGAGAACGTGGAGGGCCTCGTCAACGGCTGGGAGCTGAAAGACCCCAACCCGGACGAGTACACTCTGATTCTCGATTCCATGGCCCGGGCAGCCCCGATCCTCCAGGCCAGTGGGGAGGCCGAGCAGGCCGAGCTCCCCGGGGCCCATCGTCTCCTGAACATGAGTATCGAGTTGGACACCTGGGGACCTGTGGTGGCGAAGGCCGTATCCGATCTCATGTCCGCCGGGGAGGTGAGCCAGGTGTTGCGTCTCGTGGATTCCGCCGACCCGGGCTCCCGGGTGTCGGAACAGCTGCTGGCCTTCATGACCAGCCCTGGCGAGCTCCGACGTCTGCTGGGAGGTGAGGACGTCCACGAGGGATCCCTGGTAGCTCTAGCGGAGCGGATGGGGGAAGATTCCATTCCCACCCTCCTGGACGTGCTTACCGAGTCCGAATCTCGATCGATCCGGCGAAAGGTGTTCGACGTCCTGGCAAAGCGGATAAGCGAAGTGGCTCCCCACGTCCTGAAGAGGCTGTCCGATCCACGGTGGTACGTTCTCC
>JASFRP010000184.1:0-6643 GCA_050114895.1 Gemmatimonadota bacterium | reverse complement strand
CTGGGCCTGGTGGGACTCCTGGTGGCCTTCGGGATCTATCGATACGTGAAGGGCCAACCCGCGGGAACAGATCTCATGCAGGATTTGTCAGATCAGATCCACGACGGGGCCATGGCCTTCCTGAGGAAGGAATACACCTTCCTCCTCTTCTTCGTGATCGTGGTGGCAGTCCTCCTGGGGCTGGCCATCGGTCCCTTGACCTCCGTCGCCTATGTGGCCGGGGCCCTGAGCTCCGTGTTGGCCGGCTTCTTCGGGATGAAGTCGGCGACCCGGGCCAACGTGCGTACCTCTGCGGCCGCCAACCAGGAGGGAGCGGGAAAGGCCCTCCGGATCGCCTTCTTCGGAGGAGCCGTCATGGGCCTGGCGGTGGCGTCCCTGGGCCTCTTCGGGCTCGGGCTCTTCTACTTCATCTTCGCCTCTGCGGCAGTGCCGGGCACGAACGACCTCCCGGAGTTCGCCGAGATCATCACGGGTTTTGCCATGGGCGCCAGCTCCATCGCCCTCTTTGCCCGGGTGGGGGGCGGTATCTACACCAAGGCTGCCGATGTGGGGGCTGATCTGGTGGGGAAGGTGGAGGCCGGGATTCCCGAGGACGACCCGCGGAACCCAGCCACCATCGCCGACAACGTGGGGGACAACGTGGGAGACGTCGCGGGCCTCGGTGCGGACATATTCGAGTCCTACGTGGGGTCGGTGGTGGCTACCATGGCTATCGCGGCCACGTCGTCCGCCCTGGCGGCGACGCCCCTCCGGGGAGTCGCCCTTCCCATCCTGACGGTGGCCATCGGCCTCCTCGCCTCCCTGGTTGGAGTGGGGATGATGAAGGTCCTGGAGAGGACCGACCCGGCCGCGGCCCTCCGGAACGTCACCTTCATTGCCGCAGGCCTCTTCCTGGTCGTCATGTGGTTCGTGGTCCAGGGCATGGGCGTCCAGATCTCGGACCCCCTCACGGGTAGGGTCTTCGCGGTGTCCGGGCCGTTCTGGGCGATTCTCTCCGGTACCCTCGTGGGGATCTTCGTGGGCCTGGTCACGGAATACTACACAGCCGCCAAACCCATCCGGAAGATCGCCGAGTCCAGCCAGACGGGCCCAGCCACCAACATCATCACCGGGCTCGCAGTGGGCATGGAATCCACGGCCATTCCCATGATCCTGATCTGCGTGGCCATCTTCGTATCCTACGCCTCGGCGGGCCTGTACGGCATCGGGATCGCCGCCGTGGGAATGCTGGCTACCGTCGGGGTCACGATGTCCGTGGATGCCTATGGACCCATCGCAGACAACGCCGGCGGGATCAGCGAAATGGCCGGGCTGGGACCCGAAACCCGGGCCGTCACAGACTCTCTGGACGCCATCGGGAACACGACCGCCGCCATCGGAAAGGGTTTTGCCATCGGATCGGCTGCCCTCACGGCCCTCGCGTTGTTCAGCGCGTATTCCTCCGCCGTGGGCCTCCAGGACGCTGGACTCAACCTCATCAACCCTCTGGTGGTGATTGGTCTCTTCCTCGGAGGGATCCTGCCCTTCTTCGTCGCCGCCCTCACCATGACTGCGGTTGGCCGGGCGGCCCAGGGGATGGTGGAGGAGGTCCGCAGGCAGTTCCGGGAGATCCCGGGAATCATGGAGGGGACGGGGAAGCCGGACTCTGCCCGGTGCGTCTCCATCTCCACCGAGGCGGCGCTCCGTGAGATGATCCTCCCCGGGATCTCCGCCGTGTTGGCTCCTGTCGTGGTGGGGTATTTCCTCGGTGTGGAAGCGCTCGGGGGTCTCCTGGCCGGCGCCACGGTCACGGGCGTGCTCATGGCCCTCTTCATGGCCAATGCCGGGGGCGCATGGGACAACGCGAAGAAGTTCATCGAGAAGGGTGCGTTGGGGGGCAAGGGCTCGGATCCCCACAAGGCGGCCGTGGTGGGTGACACCGTAGGGGACCCGTTCAAGGATACTTCCGGCCCCTCGATGAACATCCTCATCAAGCTGATGAGCGTTGTCTCCCTGGTCCTGGCCCCCTGGTTCGTCAGGGTGCACGGGATGGCGGGAGAGGGGACGACCGGCTGGCTCGTTGAGATCATCAAAGGCTTGTTCGCCTGATCCTTCGCCGGGAACCCGTGCGGGTCGCATATCGAGGTAGTGTTCCGGGGCTCGGCTCCTTCTGGGAGTCGGGCCCCGTTTTCCAGAGCGCTCCGAGCCTGTAGCTTTGCGTTGGCGGCGTCCGGCGTCCGGCGTCCGGCGTCCGGCCCAGTGCCCGGAGTGGGGACCCAGTCCGGAGAAAGCCCTTCCCAAGCCCTGTGGAGCGGTCCACGAGACCACGGAGAAGACCGGTGTCAAGAGAGCCCTCGTTCCAGAACGCCCTGGCGTTCGCACAGGATCTCATTCGGATCCCCTCTCTTTCGGGAAGGGAAGGGGATGTCGCCAGGAGGGTGCTTCAGGAAATGGAGGCCCTGGGATACGATGAGTACCGGATCGACCGTCTGGGGAGTGTCGTGGGGATCATCCGAGGTACCGCCGGGGGCCCGCCGGTGATGCTGAACTGCCACATGGACGTGGTGGCGGAAGGGGATCCGGCTCAATGGGAGCACCCTCCGTTTGCCGGTCATCTGGAGGGTGGGTTCCTGCACGGGCGTGGATCCATGGACATCAAGGGGCCGTTGGCCGCTCAGACCCATGTGGGAGCGGCCATGAAGGGGCGCGCACCCGGGGATGTCATCGTGGCTCACACGGTCTTCGAGGAGAGGGGAGGGTGGGGGATGCAGGACCTTCTGGCCCGCAACGAGGTCGAACCCGCGGCGGTGATCATCGGCGAGGCGACGGGGGGAGATATCACGACGGGGCATCGGGGACGGGCCGAAGTGGAAATCGTCCTCAGGGGTGTGGCGGGACACGCCAGCGCACCGGATCGTGCCACGAACGCTCTCGACCTCCTGGCCCCGGTCCTCTCCGGGATCAAGGCGCTCGACAGGTCACAGCCGGGGCACCCGGTTCTGGGCCGAGCCACTCTGGTGGTAACGACGGTGGATGTCTCTCCGGAGAGCCGGAACGTGATCCCCGACGAGGTGGTGGCAGTCGTGGATTGGCGCGTGCTTCCGGACAGCACGGACCAGGACCTCCTGGCCTCGGTCCGGAGCGCGATTGGGGCGGAGATGGGGGAGGTGCCTGAGGCGATGGGGGTGGAGGTTCGGATGGCCTCCGAGGTGCACCGCAGCTACACGGGAATCTCGGAGAGGAGGGGGCTGTTCACGCCTGGGTTTCTTATGGAGGCGGACGACCCCTTGATCAGGGCGGCCGCTCGTGCCGTGGGCCGAAGAGAAGGAAGCGAGGCGGCCAGGGTAAGGCCCTGGGCCTTCGCCACCGATGGTGGTTGGAGCAGGGGTGTATTCGGGATCCCTACGTTGGGCTTCGCGGCCGGGGAGGAGCGCTTCGCCCACACCAATCGGGAGCGGTGGGAGCTGGCGGAGGCCGAATGGGCGTTCAATCGGCATCCGGACCTCATCCTGGCTGTCCAGAAAGCACTCGCATGAGGCGGGGTGGGGGCCGACGCCGAGGCAGGCCCTCCTCGCCCCGGCCCGGACACCACGTCGGCCTGGCTCGAAGAAGAGACCCTGCTCAGGACATCGGGACGGGTTGGTAGAGCCTTCCCACCACCCGCTGGAAGATGTCCTCCATGGAACGCCCGACGATGGTCAGACCGTGGTTTTTGAGGCCCACGACCGCCTCCACCGGATTGGGAGCCTGACGGACGATGTCTGCCACGGCTGTCCCCATCTCCAGGCTCCCGCAGGGGAAGTTCGCCTCTGTTGAAGGGACATTATCCATCCAGGCATGAACGTGAAGGATGGCTCCCACCCCCGGGTGTTCCCGATAGATCATCCAGTGCTCGATGGCGTCCACGGAAACACGACGGGGCTCGACATGAGGGGGCACGCTGAGAACCATGGCCGGCGTTTCAGGGTCATAGTCCTTCACCAGGAGGATGTCTCTTCCGATGTCCCTGAGGTCGGACTTGTCCACTCCGGACGCGCTCATCCAGAACCGGGAGTCGTCCAGGCGCACAGAGAGATTCCCGTAGCTCAGGCCTCCGATGCCGTAGAGGTGCTTGATGTGTCTCTGTTCCCTGGAGCTGAGGTACTTCTCCATGGGGAAGGGGGTGGGAAGGAGGTCCAGGGTATCCAGGTAGCGGCCGGCCTCCTTGATTGACTCCGTATGAGCGTCTCCCTCCCAGAGCTCCTCCGGGAGGTCCGGATCGAAAACATTGTTGACCACGAGCTGGGAGGTCGCCAGAGGGTGGATGCGATCATAGACCGCCGGAAAATACTCCTCCGCGGGAAGGTCCCCGGAGACGAAGTAATGGCCCTGTTCCGGGGTTACGAAGTGGCTGGTCGGGCGCGGTGCTCCCTCGTCCACCAGCCCGATGAGGAGGTTGGAGAGGGTACGAACCAGGATGGGGTATCCCTTCTCCATCGGGCCGCCGAAGGGGGGATCGACTGTCGTGACGGTCACGACGTAGACCGCCTGGGCGCGGCGACGAAACGAGCGGACCCCCTGAGGCTCACCGAAGTTGAAGACGAGTGAGGCCTGGTCCGGGTCTTCCTGGAAGACGTGTCCCCGGTCTTCCAGGGATCGTCGGATCCCTCCCGAGAACCACAGGAAAGGTTCTTCTGTGAAAATGCCGACGAAGGCGAAGTTCATTCCGGCACCTCCAGAAACATTGCGTGGGGCGGGCACGAGCCAAGAGCGGATCGTCCGGGACCCCGGAACAGGACGACCCCGACGCGATAAGGAAACGACGTCGGAACACGGGCGCAAGGATCCCCTGGTGCTCCACGGTTCCTGGTTCCAGGAGTTCCGGGCGTAGACGCCCCGGAGCGGGCTCGCGCGAAATGCGCTTTCGGGGCTCCTCTCAGGGTGCGGGAGCTTCTACCTTTCCCGAGGGGCACGAGGTTGATCCGGGAAGCATGTCCGAATGCCGATCCAGGAGAGATCATGCTTCAGGTGGGAATCGTGGGCCTGCCCAACGTTGGCAAATCGACGCTCTTCAACGCCCTCACGGCGGCCGGAGCCCCGGCAGAGAATTACCCGTTCTGTACGGTTGAGCCCAACGTCGGCATCGTGGAGGTTCCGGACCCCCGGCTGGGCGTGATTCAATCAATCACCGGGTCCTCCGCGTCGGTCCCGGCCCATATTCGGTTCGTGGACATCGCCGGCCTGGTCCAGGGAGCATCCGAGGGGGATGGACTGGGAAACCGCTTTCTTGCCCAGATCCGGGAAGTGGACGCCATCGCTCAAGTCCTTCGGTGCTTCGAGAACCCGGACGTGACGCACGTCATGGGGAGCGTGGACCCCCTCCGGGATCTGGAAGTGGTGGAGACCGAGCTGGCCCTGGCGGATCTCGAGACCGTGCTGCGGCGCAGGGAGAAGGTCGAGAAGAAGGCTCGGTCCGGAGAGAAGGATGCCGAACGGGAGCTGCCTCTCCTCGACCTTCTCCGTGACCACCTCTCCCGGGGAGCGCCCGTGAGGACGCTGGAGCCCCCTCTTCAGGAGGGTCCCGTCGTCGCCGAGTTGGGTCTGCTCACCGCGAAGCCCGCCCTCTACGTCGCCAATGTCGGAGACGAGGGAATGGAAATCGATCCACCTGAGTTCGCCAACCTCGTTCAGGGAGGGGTCGGGAGGGGTAGGCGCAGCGGCCTTGTCAAGATCTCGTCCAGGATCGAGGCCGAGCTGGCCCTGCTGGATCCCCGGGAACGGGAGGAGTTCCTCTTGGAGTTGGGGTGGGAGACGACAGGTCTCCAGAGGGTGATTCGGGCGGGCTACGAGCTCCTGGAGCTGATTACCTTCTTCACATCCAACGAGAAGGAGAGCCGGGCATGGACGATCCCCGACGGGACCCGGGCTCCCGAGGCAGCCGGGAAGATCCATACCGACTTTCAACGGGGCTTCATTCGGGCCGAGGCCATCGGTTTCCGGGAGTTCGAGCGCGTCGGTAGCTTGCGGATTGCCAGGGAGCAGGGGCTCATACGGTCCGAAGGCCGGGACTATCAGGTGCAGGATGGAGACCTGATCCTCTTCAGGTTCAGCGTGTGACAGGAAGCGCAGGTTGTTACAGTGTTCTCACACTGATAAAATTAAAGGCTAATCCCGCTCCGCGAAAACGGCGGAGCCCGTGTTCACTGCGGTCCGAGGGAACGAACCGTGAGAATCTACGAAGCAGTCTACATCTTTGATCCTGCCCTGGATGAGGCAGCCATCAACGGAAAGCTCGAGGGACATCACAGCCTGGTGACGGGAGGGGAGGGGGAGGTCACGGCAGTGGACCACTGGGGCAGCCGTCAGCTTGCCTACCCCATCGATAAGAAGCGGACCGGCTACTATGTGGTGGCCCAGTTCAACGGGGACCCCGATTCCCTCCCCGAGTTCGAGCGCGCCCTCAAGCTCGACGAGGGTCTCCTCCGGTACCTGGTTGTCCTGAACGAAGGCGAGCCCACCACAGGAATGTCCATTCTGGCTCCGCGCCCCATCTCCCCCGAAAGTGGCGATGATGACGACGACGATGAGGACGATGAGGTCCCGGAAGAGGAGGACCTGGAGGACGATGATCGAACCAGCCCCCCTGAATTCTCGGGAGGGCGAGGCCGGCGCCGTCGGGTCGAAG
>JASFRP010000183.1:0-6669 GCA_050114895.1 Gemmatimonadota bacterium | reverse complement strand
GTCGATGCGTCCCGTGGACGGCAGGAAACCCTGGTGGGGATCCTCCGAGGTGATCCGGCACTCGATGGCGTGGCCCGCAGGAGCCAGTCCATCCTGGGTAAGAGACAGAGCCTCGCCGGCGGCAACCTCGAGTTGCAGGCGAACCAGGTCGACCCCATAGACCATCTCGGTAACGGGGTGCTCCACCTGGAGGCGGGTGTTCATCTCGAGAAAGAAGAACTCCCCGTTCTTGTAGAGGAATTCCACCGTTCCCGCCCCGACGTAGTCCACCGCTTCGGCGGCCCGCACCGCCGCAGCCCCCATTGCGGCCCTGATCTCGGGTGAGACGATGGGGGATGGAGCCTCTTCGATGAGCTTCTGATGCCGCCGCTGAATGGAGCATTCGCGCTCACCCAGGTGGACCACCCGGCCCCTACGGTCGCCGAGGATCTGAATCTCGATGTGCCTGGGGGCATCGAGGTAGCGCTCCAGGTACACCGACCCGTCCCCGAATGCCGCCAGCGCCTCCCGACTCGCGGCCTCGAAGGCTCGGGCCAGCTCCTCCTGGTTCTCCACCACCCGCATGCCCTTACCGCCTCCACCCGCCGCCGCCTTCAGCAGAACCGGATATCCCATCTCGGCAGCTACCCTCCCGGCCTCCAGGGAATCTTTCAACGGGCTTGTGACTCCCGGCACGATGGGCACGCCGGCCGCTTCCATTCGTCGCCGCGCTTCCGTCTTGTCTCCCATGGCGGAGATGGTGGCTGCAGAGGGACCCACGAAGATGAGACCTTCCTCCTGGACCGCCTGGGCGAAGTGGGCTCGTTCCGCCAGAAAGCCATAGCCGGGGTGGACGGCCGCCGCGCCTGTCCTCCGGGCCACTTCCAGAAGCCTCTTCACGTTCAGGTAGCTCTCCGACGACGGGGGGGGGCCGACGCAGTAGGCTTCGTCAGCCTCCAGAACATGCACCGCCCTGCGATCGGCTTCCGAGAACACCGCAATGGACCGGATGCCCATCTCCCGGCACGCACGGATGACCCGGACGGCGATCTCCCCCCTGTTGGCTATGAGGAGGCTCTCGAACAACGCAAACGACCTCGGGTTGCGGGTTGGTGAAGGGCTGTCTCTCCCTGGGGTCAGGAAGGTAGGCTACGCCGTGGACCCCCCACAAGCGGAAGGCGGACCGAAGGAACACCTTCGATCCGCCCGGATCCGCTGTCCGTGTACCGAACAGAGCCGTCCGGAGGGGCACCGGTCTCTCCGGTCCCTCCGGAAACGCCTGGCCCGACGCCTAGCCCATGGTACCCTCCACACTTATCCTCTGACCATGCCGCATGACCGTGAAGAGAACGGTCTCGTCTTCCTCGTAGGAACGCAGGATGCGGAATACGTCCGCTGGGTCCTTCACCTCCCTCTCTCCGATGGAGAGGATCACGTCCCCGGCGGTCAATCCCAGCCCGGAATCGTCATCTACCAGCAACACCAGCACCCCGTGGTCCGTGGAGAAGTACTCCCCGAGGCCCGGGTTCAGCTCCCGAAGCTCGAGGCCGTAGGCCCTGTTTCCGCCGAGGCTGAAGGCGAGATTCTCCCCCCGATTGAACAGGGCGATGTTCGGGGATTCCCCCCGCCTGAAGACCAGCCCACTCGGGCCCTCGCCCCGCCAGACGCCGAACCCCCTCAGGGTGTCGAGCTGGAGGCTGTCGAAATCAAACTCGGGGATCTCGAACTCCAGGTCCCGTAAGCGAATGGACCATGGCTCGATGAGGGCCTCGAAGTCCTGGTCTGGGAGGTCATACTGCCACCGGAACCTCCCCTCGGGGTTCACACGGAGGATCCTCCCCTCGACGTCCCCGGGCCTCACGGTCACCCACCGGTCGTCCATCTCTGCAGCTTCCAGGGTGACGGTGTGGGAGCTCCCCTCCCTCAGGTACCCGACCTCCACCTGCTGTCCGTCCTCCAACTCCCGGGCAAGAGCCATGAGGCGCTGCACCGGAAGGGACGTCTCCTCCCCGAATTCGAGCTCGTCCTCCCCCGGGATTGGGCTAAGGAGGGACTGACCGTCCAGATGGGTGATGATGTCCCCCTCCTGGAGGCCCGCCTCATCGGCCGGCGATCCGTCCGTCACGCCGGTGAGGAGAGCTCCCTGGCGGTCATATTCCTCGTCCTGGGTGGGGTCCAGGCTGACACCCAGGCGGGCTCTGGTCCGGACCCGCACCACCACCTGTTGTGCTTCTCGGATCCGCTCCGCTATGCGAGCCCGATCGGCCTCAACTCCCTCCCGGACCGCGAGCGCGAGCTCCTCTCGCTCCCGCCGGACATCTTCCGCCCGTGTCCGACGTTCCTGCTCCAGAATCTCCAATCGAGCTTCCCGCTCTACCGCCCGCTCACGGGTTCGAGCCAGGCGTTCCTCCAGCCGGCGCAAGGCTTCTTCCCGCCTCTCCCGGATCTCACTCACCTGGGCCTGCGCAGGAATAGGAAAGAGGGTGAGGGCGGGGAGAGCGAGGAGAGGGATCAGGCTCCATCGCAGATAGGCATAGCGCTTCATCTTCCGTTGCTCCGGGAAGGGAACCTCAATGGCTTCGGAGAACGCCTCCGGGCCTACTCCAACCCTATGATGCGGCGGATGGAAGAAAGCGTTGCCGCCCTCAGTCCTCGTCCTCGAGGATCGCCCTCCGGAAGGCATCGAAACCCGGGATCTGCGTGAGCTCCCCGTCCTGGATGGCCGCCAGCTCCTCCGCATCCCGCCACTCCGCCTCCAGAGCCTCGGCCTCGGCACCTTCGTCCAATGCGATCAGGAGACCTGCTCGGGTCTCGATGCCCAGTTCCCCGATGGATGGCCGCTCCCTGGATAGGGCGGCGAGGAAGCCCCCGGGGCCTCCGTAATCGTCCAACTCGGAAGCGGCATCGTGGGAGACGGACCTGAGGAGCGTGGGTGGGGTCACCAGGCCCAGACCCAGACGGAGGACCGGGCGGGCCTCCCGGAGGGGGACGGTCACGTTCCGGCCGCAGAACCCGCAGGGAGCCAGGATCGCCTCTTCGTGGGTTTCCACCATCAGCGTGACTTTCTGGAAGTCCCAGGGCCTCAGCGCCAGGGGACGGGAGCAGGAGGGGCAGGTAGGAGCGAGGGGCAGTTGCGAAAAGAGGTAGGCGAGGGATGACGCGGCATGCAGGAAGGGAGACGCGAGCCAGGGGGCCTGATCCACCACCCCGTAGATCCCGCGATAGGGGTCGTACCCTTCCGGCGGGGGTTCCGGGAGGCGGGCCAGGAGCCGCTCCCAGAAACCGGGCTTCGGGTGCGGGAGGGCCAACCGGGGCCCATAGCGCCAGTCCACGAACTCGGGTCTGGGGGGGGCTCCAACCCGAATCAGCTCACCGGCCTTCACCTCCACCAGAGAGAGATTCGGGGTCTGCAAAAGGACTCGGCCTTGATCACGGACCGCCCTTTCGCAGGCTTCCAAGGTCTCCCACCGGTCCTCCAGCGGGGTCAGATTCCAGCGCGAGCAGGACGGGCACACCGTCCAGAGTCGTCCAGTCCCGGGATCGTAGGCCAGACGGTGTCCCATCCCAGGAGCCCAGGGCGGACCTGAGGAAAGGGGGGTACGGCAGAACGCGCAATGGCTCATCTCAAAGCGGGATGTTCCCGTGTTTCTTGAGGGGGTTCTCGTCCCGCTTGTTCCTGAGCATGGCCAGGGCCGAGATCAGGCGAGGCCGAGTGTCCCTGGGATCGATGACGTCGTCGAGGTACCCCCGGGCAGCCGCCACGTAGGGATGAGCGAACTTCTCCCTGTACTCCGCCATCCTGGCATCCGTGGCGGCCTGGGGATCCGCCGAAGCCGCGATCTCGCGCCGAAAGAGAATCTCCACGGCCCCCTTTGGCCCCATGACGGCGATTTCAGCCGTGGGCCACCCCAGGTTGACGTCCCCACGGATATGTTTCGAGTTCATCACATCATAGGCCCCGCCGTAGGCCTTCCGCGTGATCACCGTGACCTTGGGAACCGTGGCCTCGGAAAAGGCATAGAGAAGCTTGGCTCCATGGCGGATGATTCCTCCGTGTTCCTGGCTCACTCCCGGGAGGAAGCCGGGCACGTCCTCCAGCACCAGAAGAGGAATGTTGAAGGCATCGCAGAAGCGGACGAACCGTCCGCCTTTGTCCGAGGAGTCGATGTCCAGCACTCCGGCCAGCACCGCTGGCTGGTTCGCGATGATCCCCACCGGGTGGCCCCCCAGGCGTGCGAACCCCGTCAGGATGTTTCCTGCGAAGCCTGCGTGCACCTCCAGGAATTCTCCGTCATCGGCGATGCACGTGATCACATCATGCATATCATAGGGGCGATTGGGGTTATCTGGCACAATCTCAAGTAACTTCTCATCTCTGCGCTCTGGTGAATCCCCCGACTCACGGAACGGCGGGGGCTCAGTGTTGTTCTGGGGCAGATAGGTAAGCAGGTCCCGAACCGCCGCAAGGGCTTCAGGCTCGGAGTCGTGAGCGAAGTGGCATACGCCGGACCGGGTAGCATGAACGTCGGCCCCGCCCAAGCTCTCCATGTCCACGTCTTCATGGGTCACCGTCTTCACCACGTCCGGACCCGTCACGAACATGTAGGAGCTCCCCCGGACCATGAAGATGAAGTCCGTGATGGCCGGAGAGTAGACGGCTCCGCCAGCGCAGGGGCCCAGGACCACGGAGATCTGCGGGACCACACCGGACGCCAGGGTGTTCCGGAGGAAGATGTCGGCATACCCCCCCAGGGAGACGACGCCCTCCTGGATCCGGGCTCCACCTGAATCGTTGAGGCCGATGAGAGGGGCTCCGTTCTTCAGAGCCAGCTCCTGAAGCTTCACGATCTTCTCGGCATGAGCCTCCGAGAGAGACCCCCCGAAGACCGTGAAATCCTGGGAGAAGACATAGACCAGGCGTTCGTGGACCTTGCCATACCCCGCCACCACACCATCCCCCAGGATCTTCTGCCCCTCCAGCCCGAACTCGGTGGAACGATGGGTCACGAAACGATCCAGCTCGACAAAGGATCCGTCGTCCAGAAGGAGATCGAGCCGCTCTCTGGCCGACAGCTTCCCCTTCGCATGCTGAGCCTTCAGGCGTTTCTCGCCACCTCCCAGCTCAGATTCCCGCTTCAGCTCCTCCAGCCTCTTGAGCTTCTCCTCGAGGGACATGGGCACCTGCCTGGTTTCTGACGGTCGGTCCAGTGGAGGGGAAATCCCGAATCAACGCCCCGGCGCAATAGACCTTCGGGCGGCCTCCGGCGCCAGTGCAGTCAGGCGTGGGAAGGAGTTCCGAAGGCATCTCATCACACCGCCACCTGCGGATCTCCGGCCCGCTGCCCTAGAAGCGGCGACCGATGTAGATGAGCTCGTGGTCCTGGATTCTCACCAGCAGAGGCTCTCGGGTGACCCAGCCGCGGTCCACGGACAGGTTTCCGGTGGCGCCTTCCAGATTCTTGACGTCCTCCAACGCGGCAAGCAGCTCCATGGAGTTCCTGGGTCCGGTCTCGAGCGCCGTGAGAAACAGAGCCGCTCCATCGTACCCGAAGGCGGGAACCTGGCTCCTGAGCGACTTCTGGAACAACGCTTCATAGGCGTCCCTGAAGCGCTGGAACGCCTCCGTCTCGTCCTGTGTGAGACGAACCGTGGAGGCCACCACTCCGTCGGTGTGCCGGGAATCCACGCCCTGGACCACGGACTCCTCGGTCCACCCCGAGGTGCCCAGGAGCTGGATTCCCAGAGTGTCGAGCCCGTAGAAGGTCACCTGTGGAGCCAGGAGCTGGATATCCTCCGGGGTCAGGGGGAGGAAAAGGCCATCCGGGAGGATCGTCTCCACGACCTGAAATTGGGGTTGAAAGAACGTGCCCCCCGAGTCGAAGACGATCTCCCGAGGAACGATTCCTCCCAGCAACTCATACTCCTCGCGGAATTCCTGGGCCTCCACCCTCGCCTCCTCTGTCTCCGGCCGCACCACCGCCACGGTCGCGAGACCCAGCTCCCTGGCCATGCGTGCCACGAGCCGGGCGCCCCCGGGGTCCGGACCCGAGAGAGAGAAGACCCCTGGAGCCTCATCCGGGGGCAGATAGGAGAATGGTGAAACCATGGGCAAGGGTTCTCGGCGAGCAGCGGCCGTCTCCTGCAGTACCTCCTGGGTCAGGGGGCCCAGAGCCCCCATGGCACCGGCGTCCTCGAGGGATTGGACCGCCCTGTCCCCCCCGAGGGGACTCCCCTGATCGTCCACGACTTCCAGCTCTACCGGGCGTGGAAGGCGCCCGCTGAATTCTTCGAGGGCCACCTCGATCCCCTCGCGAATCCATTCCCCATACTGGAGAAGACCAGGAGAGGCGTCGGAGAGGGGCAGTATTGCGCCCAGGACGATGGGAATGCCGAGGACCTCCTCGAGACGTCCGTCAAGAATGCCCTGGGCCATCTCCCGCTCCCGACCCTCCAGTGAACCGGAGAGGGCCATGCGGGCCCAACGGGTGGCTTCAGCCACCTCTCCCCGCTGGTAAAGGATGCTCGCCCATTCGGTGGCAAGGATTCCCCTGAGGGGATTGGCGGCGGGAAAGCCTCCAGCCGCGGCTTCGAGGGCAGGCCCCTCGAGCTGGGGGATGACGGCTCGGAGGAGATCCCGGGCCGGAACCAAGACGCTGTCCGGCAGGTCGGTGGGGAGATTCCGGAGGGCAT
>JASFRP010000182.1:0-6673 GCA_050114895.1 Gemmatimonadota bacterium | reverse complement strand
CGGTCTTGGCTTCGGACTTGGCCTTGGCCTCGGTCTTCGCCTCCGCCTTGGCATCCGCTGCCGTGTCCGGAGCGGCTTCGGCCTTTTTGGCCGTCTTCTTCTTGGGCTTGGCCTCGGCCTCGCCGGCGGCGGCGGTCTCCGCGTCCTTGGCCTTGGCCGCCTTCGCCTTCTTCTTGGGCTTGGGCGGGGCCACCTCCACCGGTTCCGGCTCGAAGGTCTCGACCACCCGGCGGGCGGTGTGGACGGAGTTCTCGCGCTTGAGAAGGCCCTGGAGGCCGGGCGACACCTGGGCCCCGCGCTCCGTCCAGTAGGTCACCCGCTCCCGGTCCACGTTGATCACGAAGGGCTTCTCGATGGGGTTGTAGTAGCCGATCTCCTCGAGGGCGCGGCTGTCACGAGCCTTGCGCGAATCGACGACAACAACCCGGTAGAACGGGTGATTCCTGCCTCCCGCGCGTCTGAGACGAATCTTGAGCACGTATTTCCTCCTCCGCCGGGCCTAGAAGGGAAGGGGCAACCGTCCCATGCCCTTACGGTTCTTCATCATTTTCATCATCTTCTGCATGTCGCGAAACTGCTTGAGAAGATGGTTCACTTCCTGGACCGAGGTGCCGCTGCCCCTGGCGATCCGCTTCCGGCGGCTTCCGTTCAGCACCCCCGGATTCCGCCGTTCCTCCGGCGTCATGGACTGGATGAGGGCCTGTACCCGCACCAGCGCCTTGTCGTCCACGGACAGGCCCTTCATCTTCCGGCCCATGCCGGGGATCATCTTCAGGAGATCCTCCAGCGGACCCATCTTCTTCAGCTGCTCGAGCTGGGCCAGGAAGTCGTCCAGCGTGAACTGCTCCTTGCGGAGCTTCTCCGCCATTTCCAGGGCGGATTCCGTGTCCACCGCTTCCTGGGCCCGCTCGACCAGGCTCAGGACGTCGCCCATCCCCAGGATGCGCGACGCCATCCGTTCCGGATGAAAGTCTTCCAGCCCGTCCGGCCGCTCGCCCGTCCCCACGAACTTCACGGGTATCCCGCTCACGTGGGTGACGGAGAGGGCGGCCCCTCCCCGGGCGTCCCCGTCCATCTTGGTGAGGACGATTCCGGAGAATGCAATCCGTTTCGAGAACACCTCGGCCACGTTCACCGCATCCTGGCCGGTCAAGCCGTCCAGGACGAGCAGGACCTCGTGGGGGGCGGTCGCGCCCTTGATGCGCTCCAGCTCCACCATGAGGGAGTCGTCCACGTGGAGACGACCCGCCGTGTCCAGGATGACGAGGTCGAAGTCCCGGGCGCGGGCCTCCTCGAGGCTCTCCTCGCAGATGGCCACCGCGTTCTTGTCCCGCCGGATGAAGACCTCGGCCCCCACCGACTTCCCCACCACCGCCAGCTGGTCCATCGCCGCCGGGCGCTGCGTGTCCGCGGCCACGAGAAGGACCCGCTTTCCCTTCTTCAAAAAGCGGCGCGCGAGCTTACCACAGGTGGTGGTTTTGCCGGAACCCTGGAGCCCGCAGACCATGACCACGGTGGGGCCGTCCGGGGCCGCGGCCAGGCCGCTGTGGCTCCCCCCCAGGAGGCGGACCATCTCGTCGTGAACGACCTTCACCACCTGCTGGCCGGGCTTGAGGCCGGAAAGGACCTCCTCGCCCAGGGCCCGCGCCTCCACCGCCTTCACGAAGTCCTTGGCTACCTTGAAGTTAACGTCGGCCTCGAGGAGGGCCCGCCGGACCTCCCGGAGGCTCTCCTTGACGTTGGCCTCGGTCAGGACCCCCCGCCCGCGCAGACGGCGGAAGACGTCGTCGAATTTCTGGGTCAGCTCCTCGAACATGGGACCTTCCGAGCGGGGTGGGTGGAAGCCCGGAAGTATAGCGCAGGGGGAGGGGCCCGGCAAGGGGCCTCTCCAGGTAAATCCAGGTTTTACAACGCATTAAGTGTCAAAGCGCTGGCTCCGGCTTGCAGGAAGTGCTGCGTGAGCTACTGGGCGACGCAGTTCTGCCCTGCCTGGATCGGGGGGGTGATCCAGACCGCGTCCTCCAGGGTGACCGCCCCATCCGAGTTGAAGTCGGTGCAGAAGTTGTAGACACCGGTCTGGATCGGCGCGGTGAAGTAGACGGCGTCAGGGAGACCGCTCTCGCAGGTCCCGCCGGGATCCCATCCCTGGTGGGGAAGGACCCCGGCGCCGTCAACGACATCGCCTGAAACAACGCCCACCTCACCCATGAGGATTCCGTTGGCGTACACCTTGGCCGGAGGGTCGACCCACTCGTTGGGATCCATGCACCCCCCCGCGGAAATGAAGAAGGACGCCTCTCCGTTCACGTCCGTGGTGGCGCCGACCACGGGATGCACCTGGCCCACGCACCAGCAGAGGGTGGTGTCGGCCGTGTCGGAAAAAATGACGCGAACATCGGCGTCGGAAACGGGGCTCATGCCGACGTCGAGGATGATGACCTTGTATTCCTTGGAACCGCTCGGCTGGATGGTGACATTCGGGATCGTGCTGTTGTCGGGGCTGGGCACGGTGGCCCAGGCCGGCACGGCCCCCAGCGCCACGGCCAAACCGGTGATCAGCAGACGGGAAACTCCACCCATTCGAGCACCTCCTCGTGTTGCCATTCGCAGTGGGTATTCCTCGTTCCTGGGACGCGAGAGCCCCCGCCCCTACACAAGGATACAGGGCGCAAGGCGATTCCATGACGACTTCTTGAGTCGGGAAAAGTGGGCGGGGCGGTCGGAAACGCCGGAAGTGGCCCTGGGATCACCGGATGGCCGGGATCCCAGGCGGCCTATTTCCCGAAGCTCAGGATCTTGAACCGGCCATTCCGCTCCACCACGGTCAGCTTCTTGTCGAAGATGACCCGCTCTCCGGACTTGTTGTTCTCGGCCAGGATCTCCACCCCCCGGTGGATGGTGAAGTTGGTGAAGGTCTCCACCGGACCCTCCGTGGCCGCGACCAGGTTCCAGGGCGTTTCTCCGTAGCGGCTGTAGATCCCGCTCATTCCCTCCCGGAGCTTGGTGTACTGGAACGACCAGGCCTCGTCGGGGGGAATGTGGAGGTAGGGGCGGCTCTGGGGGAATTCCGGCCAGATCAGGAGCTGGTACTCCTCGCGGCTCACCCGAAGGGCGTTCAGGAGGCCGGAGTCGCCGTTCTCCAGCGCGCGCAGGAGTTCCTTGGCGAGTTCGGAGATGGACCCCGCCCCGTCGGTCAGCTCGAGATCGGTGGGTCCCACCTTCCGCCGGCCGGTGAGCATGCTGCGCCACTCGGGATCGTAAGGCGGGCGGTACCCCTCGGTGTTCTCCACCGACGACCGGAACTGGGGCTGCTTCAGCATCTCCAGATAGTCCGCGTACTCCGGATCGCCGGGCTTGGGCACGGTGAACTCGGGTTCCGGGATCGAGGCCGCGGGCACGGCCGCCGCCGGCTTCGCGGCCGCCTCCGTACGGGCGGAGGGCACCATGGCCCCGGGGACGTCCGGCCCCCCGGAATCGGACCGGCCCGTCACCCAGGCCACGGCGGTGATGGCAATACCGACGATGAGGAACATGGTGACCGTCCAGGGCGCTCCGGCCCGGGGACGGGAATCCTTGGTGCTCATTACTCTCCCTCTCCCTCTTCGCTCTGGGCTTGATAGGTGAAGGAAATCCCCACCGCCACGCCCTGCTTGTAGCGCTGCGTGATCTCATCCGCCTGCCGGAACTCCGACGCCTCGTTGAGGAGGTTCTCGGCCGAGAACTTGACCCGTGTGTTTCCGGAGATCCGGTAGTTGAGAACGAAATCCAGGATTTCCGGCGGGTGCTCGTAGACGTCCGGCAGCTTGTTGCTGAGGGCGAACGCGTCCAGGCGCTTGCCGAAGGTCTTGTACAGGAGGCCGCTCTCCCAGCGCTTGTGGCTGTAGAAGACCCCCAGGTTGGCGGAGTAGTCCGACTGCCCGGCAAACGGCTTCTTGTCGATCCCGCCCGCCTGGTTCAGGACTTCGGCTTCGGAATTCACCCGGCTGTAGTTGCCGACCAGGCTCCACCGCGTCATGAACGCGGGAACCGGGCCCAGGTCCATGGTCCAGTCCAGCGCCTTCCACACGTTGACGCCGGACACCCGGACTTCCGCTTCCCAGCCGTAGAGGTAGCCGTCGACCGCGTTCTGGGGCCGGACCGCGTACCCTCCTGTGGTTCCCGCCACGAACTTCTGGATGGGCCGCTCGAAGTCCTTGTAGAAGGCGCCCAGGGCCAGGAACTCTCCGGGACCGGGGTAGAACTCCAGACGGGTGTCGTAGTTGTCGATCCGGGCGGTAACCAGGGTGGTGTCTCCGGTCTCGTCGTAGCCCGTCTCGTAGTTGGTCATGGTGAAGGGGCTCAGCTCCCTGAGTTCCGGCCGGTTCAGGGTCTTGGCCCAGGCAAGACGGACGTTCACGTTCTTGTGGGGAAGAAGAGTGAAGTTCACCGAGGGCAGGGCTTCGGTATCCGACTGTTCCACGAAGGTCGCCTTGTCGCCCAGCGCGGTCGGACTCTTGGCCTCCACGTTCTGGTCGGAGTCCTCGTAGCGCACCCCCGTCACCAGGCGCGCCTTGGACCCGCCCAGTTCGGCCATGGTGTAGGCGGCCTTCACCGTCTGGTCGGCGGAGTAGCTGTCGTTGGGGCGGGTCGTCTCCTGCAGGCGGAAGACGCTGTTTTCGAGATTCTCCTTGGAGAGCAGGACCTCGGGGGTCTGGGTGAGATCCACCCCGGCCCCGTTGACCGCCAGGTACTGGAATCCGAACCGGCGGTAGGACGACTCGCGGTTCCGGGTGCGATAGGCGAACCCGCTCTTGATGTCGGACGACTCCCCGAGGGGCACCGTCCAGTTCAGCTTTGCCGCCTTGTCCTCGTCGATGGATTCACCGTAGATCCGGGTGAACGGGAAGGAGGATCCGGCCCCCGTCGCCAGGAACCCGTTTCCCCGGTCGTCGTAGCCCGCGCGCCGGCGATCGGGCTCGCCGCGCACGGCGTGGGAGAGCGACAGGTTCCAGTCGGCCTTGGAGCCCAGGAGCCCCAGCTCGTGATCGCCCTGGAGGACCCCCGAGAACAGTCCCCGTTCCACGAACGTCAGCTCGGTGACGTAGACGCTGGTTCCGCGGTTCTCGTCCAGCCCCCGGCTGACCTTCACCTTGTCCTCGGCGGACCGGGTATAGAGCAGGTTTAGCTTTACCTTGTCGGTGTCGTTCAGCTTCGTGCTCAGGCTGCCGGTGACCCCTCCCAGCACACCCTTTTTCGATTCGTTCACGTCGAGGTCGGTCCGGACCTGAAGCGTGTTCCCGCCCACGAAGGTGTTGTCTTCCTTGTCGCGGTGGGAGGCGCTGTTGCTCAGGTACGCGGTGCCCAGAAAGCCCGCTGTCCTGCCCAGGAGCCGGAGCTTCCGCCCCACCATCCCCGAGTAGCTGAAGTTGGGCCTGGGGGTGGTCTCCCGCGGGTTCCAGATGTTCTTGAACGCGGTCCCCATCTCCACGAGTTCGGCCTTGGGGGTCTGCAGGTCGACACGCTGCCCCCCCGCCAGGCGGTCGATGATGCCGGGAAGGGCCCGGGTGCCGTCGTCAAATCCCAGGAAATCCAGCGAGCCGCCCTTGTAGGAGAGGAAGTCCGCCCCCCGGGCGCTGCCGTAGCCCAGGGACAGGGACTGGCTGAAGGAGTTCCTGGCGAAATCCTTGGTGTTGATGTCGATGACGCTTCCCGCGAACTCCCCATCCATGTCCGGGGTGAAGGTCTTGTGGATGACGATGTTGTCCACGAGGCCGGTGGGGAAGATGTCCATGGGCACCACCTTCTTGTTGGGTTCCGGGGTACCCACGCCGGCTCCGTTGACCGTGGTCTGGCTGTACCGCTCGCCCAGGCCGCGCACGTAAACGTACTTGCCGTCGAGGACGGACACTCCGGTCACCCGCTCCAGGGCCTCGGCGGTGTTGCCGTCCGAGGCCTTGCCCATCTGCTCCGAGGTCAGGGCGTCGGCCACCCCCTCCTCGTTCTTGAGCTTCTTGAGCATCGACCCCTCGGCCGTCCGCACCACCTTGCCCACCACGACCTGCTTTTCCACGGTCCCGGTGGCGGTGGCGGTCAGCTCCGCCTGGACGCGGACGGTGTCCTCCGCGGCCACGAAGATGCCGGGGAAGCTCGCCGTCTCGTAGGAGATGTGGGAGACCTTGACGATGTAGTTGCCGGCCGGGACCTTCTTGAAGAAGACCCCGTCGTCGAAGGCCATCGTCCCCCCCACGATCTCTCCCTGGGGGTTGTCCCGGGTGACCCGGGTGAAGATGACGTTGGAGTAGGAGAGGATCTCCTTGGTGGCTGCGTCGTGAACGGTGCCGGTCAGATAACCGTACCCCGTGTCCTGGGCCGAGGCCGGCCGGGACAGGAACGTCGAAACCAGGATTCCGGTGAGAAGGATTCCCGCCAGCCAGGAAAGGCGAGTCGCTCTCATGTCGAACTTCCTCCTTGATCGTTACGTAACATGGTCTTGCATTTCGACGGACCGCGCTTTCTCCGGGGCGGCCGATGATTCATTCCTGAAACGAAAGGAGGTGGATGGGGGGAACGACCCCCCATCCACCTTGGCTGCGCCAACCGTTCGTGATGCAGCACGAGAAAGCCAACCGTTGACGGCCGATCGCAGACTCGGTCGTTAGTTGCTCACCACCAGCTTGCCGGAGTACTCACCGGA
>JASFRP010000181.1:0-6688 GCA_050114895.1 Gemmatimonadota bacterium | reverse complement strand
TTCCCCACATCCTCCTCCTGGCCTTCGCCTTCTTCTCCTTCGGCGCCATCGGTGCGTTCTGGGGTAGCTGGCAGAACCTCTGCGTCGACTGTCCCTCCATCGCCCAGATCTCCACCTGGGAACCGGAGCAGACCAGCAAGCTCCTGAGCTACGACCAGCGCCTCATCGCCGAGATCGGCCTGGAACGACGGACCCCTGTGGCCATCGAGGCCCTTCCGGACTATGTGCCCCAGGCCTTCATCGCCATCGAGGACAAGCGCTTCTACGACCACCACGGCTATAGCATCCGGGGAATCGTCCGGGCGGCCATCGTGCGGGTGCCGGGGATGGGGAGGATTCTGAACCGCCGGGCCGGTGGAGGGAGCACCATCACGCAGCAGCTGGCCCGGAACATGTTCACCCAGAGCATCGGGTTCGAGAAACGGGTCACCCGGAAGCTGAAGGAGCTACAGGTGGCCCTGGCCCTGGAGCGGACCTACGAGAAGGACCAGATCCTGGAAGCGTACATCAACCAGATCAACTACGACCGTGGGTGGTACGGGATCCAGACCGCGGCCAGGAACTACTTCGGGAAGAGCGCCACGGAGCTGAACGTGGCGGAAGGGGCCATGCTGGCCGCCATACCCAACCGTCCGGCGTATTACAACCCCTTCAAGCATCCGGACAATGCCCTCAATCGGCGGAACCTCATCCTGGATCTCATGGTGGACCAGGGATACCTCTCCGAAGCCGATGGGGAGAAGTGGAAGGCATGGCCCCTTCCGGAGTCTCCGTCGGAGGCCCGGGAAGGGGTGGCCCCCTATTTCCAGGAGTGGGTACGGCAGATGCTGGATGATCGTTTCGGAGATCAGCTCTATACCGGCGGTCTCACCATCTACACCACCCTGGACCTGGATATGCAGGAGGCCGCGCGCCTCTCCATGGAGGAGGGATGGGCGGAGATCGAAGCTCGCCCGGGGTACGAGCACCCCCTCTACGAGGAATACGCGGACCGCACGGAGCCCTTCGAGTCCTCCGAGACCCCCTACCTGCAGGGCCTCTTCATCGCCCTGGACCCCGGCACCGGAGCGGTGCGAGCCATGATCGGGGGACGGGATTTCCGTCACTCGAAGTTCAACCGTGCCACCCAGGCATTGCGTCAGGCCGGGTCCTCCTTCAAGCCCTTCGTCTACACCGCGGCCCTGGGCAGTGGGATTCCCGCATCCCACATCATCGCCGACGCCCCGGTGGTCCTTCCTCAGGTGAGCGGGGAGGAATGGAAGCCCTCGAACTTCACCGACGAGTTCCTCGGTCCCATCACCATCCGGGAGGGGCTATACCGCTCCATCAACATGATCGCCATCAAGCTGGGAATGGAGGTGGGCCTGGAGACGGTGGCACAGACGGCCCAACGCATGGGAATCAGGACCGAGATCGAGCGATACGAATCCACCGCCATTGGTGCCGCCGAGGTCATCCCCCTCCAGATGGCCGAGGCGTATTCGGCTTTCGCTACCCTCGGGTCCCGCGTCCGGCCCCACCCCATCCTGAAGGTCGTGAGCCCGGAGGGTGAGGTCCTCTGGGAGCCCCAGCCGGAACGGACGCAGGTTCTGGACTCCCTCACGGCTCGAATCATGGTCTCCATGCTGGAGGACGTGGTGTCCAAGGGGACGGCATACACCGCCGTCCGGGTCAGGGGCGAGCTCCCCCACGAGGTCCCGGCAGCGGGCAAGACGGGCACGACCAATGACGGCACCAACGTCTGGTTCCTGGGGTTCACACCAAACCTCATGGCCGAAGTCTGGTTCGGGATGGACCGGCCGGTGAACATCTGGGAGCGGGCCACCGGCGGAGGTGACGCCGCGCCGGTGTGGGGTCGTTTCATGCGGAGGGTCTATTACGGGGAAGGCACACGGGCCGAGGCCGACTCGGTCCTCCGGGCCCGGGGCTACCTCCGTCCTCTTCCCGGCACCCTGAATCCTGGCGACGCGGCCCTGGTGGCATCCGACCCATCGGCTGCCGCCTCCTCCCAGAACGCGGAGGAGGTCAGAGGCTACCTCCTCCCGATCCCACAGCCGTGGCCCATCCTGGAGGGCCTCATCACCCGAGAGGTGGATTCCAAGACCGGGCTTCTGGCATCGAGATGGTGCCCCCAGGACCAGGCCTACCTGGAGCTCTACCTCCCGGGCACCGAACCCACCGAGTACTGCGACATCAGCGGCCCCAGGATCTTCAGACGTACCCCCGACTCCAGGTGAGCAGGTGAGGAAGGTGGACCTCGAGGGGGACCCTGGCCTCTTCCTGTTCGAGAGCACCACTCACGTGTTCTGGGCCGAGGAGGCGGCGCAGGAAGAGGGAGTCGCCGTCGAGGTGGTCCCCGCACCCCCAGGGATGAAGGACCTCTGTGGTCTCGCCCTTCGGACCACCCATGAAGGGAAAGGAGCCCTCGAAAGCGTGCTGAGAGCGGAGGGAATCCCTTTCCGGCGGTCATCCTGAGGCGCCGGTCATCCCCGGTGTCCGTCACCCTGCAGAGGCCAAATCCGCCACGCGCTCCCGAACCAGGGGGCCGGGGGACGGCGGCTCAGCCTCCCCCAATCTGACGGCTCCACGGAGGACCGCCCGCCCCCTCTCCAGCCCCGCCTCATCGGCAGCGTGGACCTTCCCCAGGGGGGCCCCCGGACGTACGCTCTCTCCGGGGGCCACGTCCACGATGAAGCCGACCCGGAGATCCAGCTCCTCCCCGATCTTCCGTCTCCCCCCACCGAGCTCCACCACCCCGTACCCGAGGGCCAGCGGATCCACCTCCTGGACGAAACCCTCCTCAGAGGCCTCCACCACCTCCCGAAACGGAGCCTCCGGGATCAGGTGAGGGTTCTCCACGACCCTGGGGTCCCCTCCCTGAGCTTCCACCAGCCGGGCCATCCGCTCCAGACCCTTCCCTTCCCCCAGCGCTCTCTGGGCCCTCTCCGCCCCCTCCTCGGGGGAGGAGACCAGGCCTCCCGCCCAGAGCATCTCCCCGGCCAACCTCAGGGATAGATCCGTCACGTCCCCAGGTCCTCTCCCCCCGAGGCACTCCAGGGCCTCCCGGGTCTCCAACCCGTTCCCCACAGCCTTCCCCAGGGGCGCGTCCATCCCCGTCACCAGGGCCAAGGTCCGTATCCCCCGTCCCTCACCGAGCCCCACCATGGTTCTGGCCAGCTCCAGACTGTCCTGGAGCTCGGGAAGGAACGATCCCCTGCCCGTCTTCACGTCCAGGGCCAGCCCCTGAATCCCCTCCGCGAGCTTCTTGCTCATGATGGACGTGGCCATGAGGGGGATGGAGGGCACCGTGGCGGTGGCATCCCGGAGGGCATAGAGGCGACGATCCAGAGGAGCGATCTCCTCGGTCTGCCCCATCATGGCGAGCCCGACCCTCTCCAGCACCTTTCGGAAGCGGTCCAGGGGTATCCGGGTTCGGAAGCCCGGGATGGCCTCCAGCTTGTCCAGCGTCCCGGTGGTGTGGCCGAGGCCCCGACCGCTGATCATGGGCACGAAAGCCCCCAGGGCGGCCACCAGGGGCGCCAGAACCAGGGAGGTCTTGTCCCCCACACCGCCCGTGGAGTGTTTGTCCACCCGCGGACCGGGCAAGTGGGAGAGATCCAGGACGGCCCCGGATTGCACCATCACTTCCAGGAGCGAGCCGAGCTCACTTTCGGTCATGCCACGAAAGTTCACCGCCATGAGGAAGGCGGACATCTGGTAGTCCTGAACCTCACCCGCCAGATACCCCTGGAAGAAGGCTGTCACCTCGTCGGAGGTGAGAGGGCGTCCCTGTCTCTTCCTCTCGATGACTCGGGAGGGGAGTACCCCCATTACCCGGCGCCCAGCTTCTTCCGTGCTCCGGAGATGGCGTCGTCCACGCGCCCCTTTACCTCGTCCGCCAGCTCATCCCAGCGGTCTTCCGTATTCCTCCTGATCTCCACCGCCGCCTTCCCGATGCGCTTCCGAGTCCCCACCGCGGCCTTTCCAAGAGATTTGCGGGTCTTCCTTCCGCTCTGTGGAGCGGTGAGGATGGCCGCGGTGGCACCGACGGCGGCACCCAGGATAAGGCCTGCCAGGAAGCCGGCCAACTGATCTTGTTGCTCGTTCGTCATCTCGATTCCGCTCCTTTCAGAGTGTGATCTGCTCACGCACGTCCCGGCTCGTGGGCCGGGACGCACCCCCTGAGATTGGACACGATCTCCCGGTATTCCCCGCCTCCCGTCCCGAATAGTCACGTGCGCGGCGGAGGCGTCCTGCGGCTCCGCTTCCCTGGGTACTCCTCTTGTACCTATCTATATTACTGATCGGTCCAAGACTATGAGAATCATGGGAATCGACTTCGGTGAGCGGCGCGTGGGCGTTGCGGTGAGCGATCCAACGGAGACGCTGGCCTCACCCCTCCCTACCCTCAAGCGGAGGGCGGGAAAGCGTCCTCCGCTGACAGCTCTGGAGGCGCTGGTGGAGGAGTATGAGGTAGGGGCTCTGGTGGTGGGTCTCCCCTTGACCCTCGATGGGAGCGAATCGGCGTGGACCAGGACGGTTCGAGCGTTCGGGGAGGCCATGGCCCGGCGGACGGGCCTACCGCTGCATTTCGAGGACGAGCGGTTCACCTCGGTCCAGGCGGAGCGGGCGGTTCGGGGGATCGGCCTTCCAAAGGGGAAGAGGGAGCAGAAGGGCCGGATCGACGCAGCGGCGGCGGTCCTCATCCTGCAAAGCTGGTTGGACCGCAGGAAGAAGGGCGGAGAGGTTCGGGAACCGGAGGTCGGGGCGCCCGGGGGGGAGTCGGGGGGCGAGGTCGGCCCGGAAGCAACGGGTGCCGGGGGCCGGGAGCAATGAGCCGGGCGATCGCCGTCTCCGTCTGCCTGGTCGTGGCGGTGGGATGCGGACCTCCTTCCCCCGGTAGCGGCCCCCCGGTCCACATCACGGTCCCTTCGGGGGCAACGTTCCGGGAGGTGGTGGACACCCTCCATTCCCGCGGCCTCGTGGACAAGCCTCGCCTCTTCAGTGTCTACGCCCGCTGGAAGGGCGCCGACACGGAGATCCGGGCGGGGGCATACGGCATCTCTCCGGGAACCGCCTGGTCCCTGATTCTCCGGGACCTGACCGAGGGGCGGGTACTGACGGACACTCTGACCATCCCGGAGGGCTTCCGCCTGACCCAGATCGCGCCCCGAATCGGTGAGATCACAGGCCAGGACCCCGACACCGTTCTCGCCTTCCTCGTGGCGGACTCCGCGGGCCGACGGTTTGGCGTCCCCGGGCCCGGTCTGGAGGGGTATCTCTTTCCCGAAAGCTACTGGGTCGCGCGGGGCGTCTCCCTGGACAGCGTCCTGGAGATCATGGTGGGTGAGTACCGGGCATTCTGGACTCCGGAGCGGATCGCCGAAAGAGAGGCTCTGGGGATGACGGAGAGGGAGGTGGTGACGCTGGCGTCCATCGTTCAGGCGGAAGCCCGCAGCCCGGATGAGATGCCGGTGATCGCCTCGGTCTACCACAACCGGCTGGCCAGAGGCCAGCTTCTCCAGGCCGATCCCACCGTTCTCTACGCCCTCGGTGGGCATCGCACACGACTTCTATTCGCCGCCATGGACTCGGTAGCCGACCACCCCTACAACACTTACACCCATGCCGGCCTCCCTCCGGGGCCCATCGGCTCTCCCGGTACGGCGGCCCTGGACGCGACACTGAACCCGACCCCGACGGACTTCTACTACTTCGTGGCCCGTCCCGATGGCACGCATGTGTTCTCCCGGACGTTGGCGGAACACAATCAGGCCGTGGCCCGCCTCCGGGACGAGTGGACGCGGTACCGCCGGGAACAGGGCCCGGGGTAGGATGGGAGCGGATGGCTCGGCCCGTCTGCGGGACACCCTCCGCCTCATCGTCATCACCGACGCCCGCCTTGCCGCCCCCAGGTCCGTGGAGTGGGTGGCGGAGCAGGCTCTCCGGGCCGGGGCGAGAGCTCTCCAGCTTCGGAACAAGTCGGCGTCGGCCCGAGATCTCCTTCAGGAGGCCCGGGCCCTCCGGGATCTCACCCGGGAATGGGGGGCTCTACTCTTTCTGAACGATCGGTTCGACGTGGCCCTGGCGGCGGGGGCGGACGGAATTCACCTGGGTCCCGACGACCTCCCGGTGAGGGCGGTCCGAGCAGCGGCTCCGAGAGGGTTCCTCATCGGTCATTCCACCGACATTCCGGAGGTGGCCAGGAGGGCGGCGGCCGACGGCGCCGACTACATCGGGTGTGGCGCCGTCTTTCCCACGAGTACGAAGGCCGATGCGGGAGCGGAGATCGGGGTGGAGGGCCTGGCCAGGGTGGCCGCGGCGGTGGAGATCCCGGTGGTGGGAATCGGCGGGATCACCCCGGAGGGGGCCCGCCGGATCGCCGAAGCGAGCGGGGCCGCCGGAGTCGCCGTCATCAGCGCCGTCATGGGGGCCGACGACCCCGGGGAAGCCGTCCGGGCCCTCCTGGATCCATTCCAGGGCAGGTCCGTTTGACGCGATGGGGCTTGTGGGGGCCTTCCGGCCTCTCCCTGCGGCTCCGACTACAGCTCACTTTCTTACCGGGGTACCGCGGCATCCACCGGACGCCGCAGAGTCGCCTCGGGGAGAGGGCCGGAAGGCCCATCTCCTCCAATGCAAGGGGCGTTAGTGGGGCATGTGCACCCCTCCCACGGTTGTCGTGTGGTAG
>JASFRP010000180.1:0-6721 GCA_050114895.1 Gemmatimonadota bacterium | reverse complement strand
GACCTCAGGAACACCCCCCTCGAACCTGTCCTGCACCCTGAACGGGGGAGAGCGCTGGCCAGCGTGACCTTGTACGGCAGAATCATCCACGTGGGGGCATGGAGGATGATGGTGGGACGGATCCCCATTCTCCTCCTGGACTCCAACCTGGAAGTGAATCACCCGGAGGACCGTGATCTCACCCAGAAGCTCTATCAGGGAGGGCATGAGAACCGGCTCTGCCAGGAGTGGATCCTTGGAGTCGGCGGGGTCCGGGTCCTTCGGGCTCTGGGAATCAATCCCAATGCCTGGCATGCCAATGAAGGGCACGCCGCCTTCATGATGGTCGAGCGCGTCCGAGAGCTGGTGGAAGACGGAATTCCGCTACCGGAAGCCGTGGCAAGGGTGAGGGCATCCGGGGTGTTCACCACCCATACCCCGGTCCCGGCGGGTCACGACGTCTTCGGCGTGGAACAGGTCGATCACACCCTCGGCCACTATTGGTCCGAAGCGCACATAGACCGGGAGACGTTCCTATCCTTCGGGGCGCAGCCAGGGGAGAAGAACGGCTCGTTCCACATGACTGCCTGTGCCATGCGACTCTCTCGGCACGTGAACGGGGTGGCCCAGAAGCACGGTGCTGTGACGAGAGCGAATTGGAACACGCTTTGGCCTGACCGCCATGCGGATCGGGTACCCATCGGACACGTAACCAACGGGGTCCACCTCACCTCCTGGATGGCCTGGCGGTGGATGGACCTCCTGGACGATCATCTGGGTCTGAACTGGGCAGCCCGGATGCACGAGACGGAGTTCTGGAGCCAGGTATTGACCCTGGACGACCACCGCCTGTGCCAGGCCCACAAGCAGCTGAAGGGGTTTCTCCTGAGCTTTGCACGGGAGCAGGCGCGCCAGCGATGGCGGGACGAATGGACAGAGGCTATTCACCTCGTGGGATCCGGCACGCTCCTGGACCCCGAGGCATTGACCATCGGTTTCGCTCGGCGGTTCGCCACGTACAAGCGAGCCGACCTGCTCTTCCGTGACAGGGAACGGCTGAGGAAGCTCTTGACCAACCCCTGGAAACCCGTGCAGATCGTGTTCGCCGGAAAGGCCCATCCAGCGGACGATGCCGGAAAACAGATTCTGCAGCGGGTCTTTTCCTTCTCCCGGGACCCGGAATTCGAAGGCAGAATCGCCTTCATCGAGGACTACGACCTGAACTCTTCCGACCGCCTCATCCAGGGAGTCGATCTCTGGCTCAATCTGCCAACCGTGCCGATGGAAGCATCGGGTACCAGCGGGATGAAGGCGGCCCTGAACGCCATTCCCCAGCTCAGCACGCTGGACGGCTGGTGGGTAGAAGGGTACACCGGCTTGAATGGATGGGCGCTTCCCCTTTCCACCGGCTCACCCGATCCGGACGCCGCAGACGCAGAGAACCTCTACGACATCCTGGAGAAGGAGATCGTACCCATCTTCTATGACCGGGATCGGGAGGGACTCCCAAGGGAATGGTTGAAGCGAATGAAGCATGCCCTCTACGAGGCCGGAACTCACTTCACGGCGGCACGGATGGTCCGAGAATACGTTCGAGACTACTATCAACCGGCTTTCCGGGGAGAGATCGGGGGCGATGATCCCCCTATCGGCCTCCCGGGATCCGACCTGTAAGAACCGGGACCTGCAAGGGAGAAGCCCGACGTGGGAAGAGCCGGAACGACGGATGGTGGAGACCGCAGGGGGCCTGGTGGAGACCGTCCACGCCGGGCCCGCAACGCGCACATCGTTCACCTCACCGCCGAGTACTGGCCATACATCCGCACCGGAGGCCTCGGTGAGGCCGTCCGGGGCATGGCCACTTTCCAGTCCCGGGCCGGATCGAACACCTCGGTGATCCTCCCGCTGTATGAACCGATCCGAGAGGGTGATTACGGGCTCCAACCCGTGGGAGACCCCTTCCAGGTCCAGGTGGGCCCACGCTGGGAGTCCGCTCGCGTGTGGGAAGCGAATAGAGGATCCGAAGGACCTCGGGTGTTTCTCATCGAGAATGTGGAGTACTTCGGTCGACGGGGAGTGTACGGCGAAGGGGGATCCGATTACCCGGACAACCACCGACGCTTCTCCTTCCTCTCCGCTGCGGCCGTCGAGATCCTGCCGACGATTGTCTCGCAGCCCATCCTCCTTCACATGCACGACTGGCACACGGCGCTGGCCATCGTGTACCTCAGGGCGCTGCGCCGGGGCGACCCCTTCGCAGATTCTGTGGCGTCGGTGCTCTCGGTGCACAACGGAGGGTTTCACGGGCACTTTCCCCCGGAAGTCCTTCCCGAGATCGGCTTGCCCATGGATCTCTACCGTATCGACGCCATGGAGTGGTACGGCCGGGCCAACGTCCTGAAGGCCGGGCTGGTATTTACCGACATGGCTTCCACGGTAAGTCCCAATCACGCCTTCGAGCTGAGGACGGAGTCGGGTGGGTTCGGCCTACATCATACCTTCCTCGGTCTTCACAACCGGTTGGTGGGCGTCCTCAACGGGATCGACTTCGGGATCTGGGACCCGGAGAACGATCCCCAGATCGCCGCCCGTTATTCCTTGCGGGAGCTTTCGGGAAAGAAGGTCTGCAAGGCTGCCCTCCAGAGGGCCTATGGCCTGCCCGAGGAGCCGGGTCGCCTTCTCATCGGGATGGTGGCCAGAATGGTGGCTCAGAAGGGCCTGGATCTGATTCTTGGCGGCAGTGCCATCAGGGAGGCCGATGCGCAGTTCATCTTCCTGGGGAATGGAGAGCCCCGGTATGAGGAGGCTTTGAGAGATCTGGCGGCTGCTCATCCCCATCGAATCGCCAGTCAGCTCGAATTCAGCGAGGAACGAGAACATCAGGTCATGGCCGGAGCTGATGCTCTGATGATGCCGTCCCTGTATGAGCCCTGTGGGCTCACCCAGATGAGAGCCCAGCGATACGGGACGCTCCCTCTGGCCCGAAGGGTTGGCGGGCTGGAGGATACCATTGAGGACGGCACCACCGGACTCCTCTTCGACGACTACGAGCCGGATCGCCTCGACTGGACCATCGCCCGGGCCACGGTCAGGTACCGGAACTCCGACGGCTGGAAAGACATGATGGAGCATGCCATGGTCCAGGACTTCTCCTGGGAGAGAGTCGTGAAGCGATATTTCGAGGTCTACGACCGAGCCTTCGATGTGAGGGAGAAGGCGCTGGCGGCCCAGTGATCTACCGCCGTGAAAGGGGGGTCGCCAAAGAACCGGACAGTACATCCACGGAGGCCGGGACCCGGCTGAACTCCTGACACGCTGGAGAGACTGCCTCCCTCCCGCATGAGTTCCGCCTTCGAACCCCTTGGTCGGAATTCCCCCGGGAAACCTCCTATCGCCCAGGGCCGGGTCTCCCGAGAGACCCACCATCCCATCTGACCCTTAGCCCCGTACAGAGATGCCATCCATCACCAGGTCCGTCGTGATACACGGCCACTTCTACCAGCCTCCGAGGGAGGATCCCTGGCTGGAGGAGTTGGAGGCACAGCCCTCGGCTGCACCCTTCCACGACTGGAACGCTCGAGTGGAGGCGGAGTGTTATCGGACCGTGGTGGCGGCGAGGATCCTCGGGCGGGGGGGCCGGGTCCGGGAAATCCTCAATACGCTCTCGTTCATTTCCTTCAACTTCGGACCCACCCTTCTGGAGTGGATGGAAGGTTCGGCGGTTCGGACGTACGAGGCGGTGCTCCAGGCCGATCGTCTCAGCCGTCAAGGGAACGGCGGCTATGGCAACGCCATGGCGCAGGCCTATCATCACACCATACTCCCCCTGGCCTCCCGCAGAGAAAAGGTCACCGAAGTCAGATGGGGGATCCTGGACTTTCGGCGACGTTTCGGCCGGGACCCGGCAGGGATGTGGCTCCCGGAGACAGCGGTGGATGCAGAGACTCTGGATGTCCTCGCCCAGGAGGGAATCGCCTTCACCATCGTGGCTCCGCATCAGGTTGAAAGGGCGCCTGGTTACGGCCTGCCCGGGCTGTACCGGACCGTCAGCGGCCGGTCCATCGCTCTCTTCGTGTATGACGGGCCCCTTTCCCACGACGTCGCTTTCGGACACCTGTTGAAGGATGCGGATGAATGGGTCGATCGCCTCGTTGGGAGATCCGAAGGCGGCGACGGGCCACCGGACGAGGTCCTGGGTCCGGCCAAGTCCTCGGGGGCGCCGGGGACACAATCCATCCAGAATACCCCCGAGGCGAACGGCGGCTCATCTCCTTCGCCGAGGCGCCTGGTGTCTCTGGCAACGGATGGTGAGACCTACGGGCACCATCACCGATTCGGGGAGATGGCCCTGGCCGCCGCGATCCATGGCCTCGGTTCCCGGCCGGGGATCAGGCTGGAGAACTTCGCCAGCTTCCTGGCTCACTCCCCCCCGCAGGAAGAAGTGACCCTGGTGGAGCCCACTTCATGGAGCTGCGCCCACGGCGTAGAGCGGTGGCGCAGCAACTGCGGCTGCAAGATGGATCCAGGGAAGGACACACAGCAGGAGTGGCGTTCCGGTCTCCGAGATGCAATGGAGTGGTTGGCCGGGGAGATCCACGGGATCTTTGAAGCCGAGGCTCCATCGCTTCTGGACGGGGACCCGTGGGCGATCCGGAATGATTACGGGAGGGTCGTAGCAGGGTTCGACGACATGCACGAATTCCTCCGGGAGAGGATGCCTCCTTCCGCGTCGCCGGCCCACCGTGTGCGGGCGGCCGAGCTGCTGGAGCTGGAAAGGAATGCGCTCCGCCTCTTCACCTCCTGCGGGTGGTTCTTCGACGATCTGGCAGGCATAGAACCCCTTCAGATCCTCCGGTATGCCGTTCGGGCTCTGGATTTGTCCGGTCCCGCCCGGAAAAGGCTGGAACAGGGGTTCATCTCGAGGCTCAGGGCGACACGTTCGAATGAGGATCCGCCCCGGGACGGTGCCACCATACTCCTCGAGGATGTGAGACCGGCCCTTCCTCCCCACGTCGGCGTGGCTGGGGGAGCCGTCGCCACGCGTCGGGTGGGAGGGGAGATCCCGGACCTCTCGGGCCTCGAGGTCGAGGTGGAGCCCGCCGGTCGGGTCCGGGTCTTCGAAAAGCGGACCGGCCGCCCATTCCTCCTGGCCGTGGAGATGGACGGGAACAACCCCCGGGACTTCGAGATCCGGGTCCGAGAGCTCACGGACGAGATGAGCGGTGGTTCGGGAAGACCCGGCGAATATGTCCTGGAGGTTGCCGACCTCCCGGAGGCTTTTCGGGTACCGCTGGAGGAGTTGCTCCCCCGGGAGGCCCTCCGTCGATGGGTGGACCCGGAAGCTCAGTCTTCCGCGTTGATGGGAACAACCCCCATGGAGAGCGTCCTGGGCGGGGCCCTGATCGCCGCCGTACGGGAGCTGGAGGCGCAAAATTCCGAACAGGTACCGGAAGAGAGCACACTGAGCCGGATCCGGGAGCTGGCGCTCCTGCACCTCAGGAGGCGGCTCCCTATTCCCTTCGACGCGCAGACGGATTTCGACAGGACCCTGAATGCCGCCTCCCCCCAGCGGCGTGAGGCCCTGGCGGCGCTTCGCTCACCCCTGGGGTTTGTCCAGACCTGATGACCGGAATCATGAACCCTCCAGTTCTCTTCACCTTCGGACTCCACGCCCACCAACCCGATGGCAATTTCGGTCATGTCTTCGAGGAGCACCTCAGGGATGTGTACGAGCCCTTCGTCCGGCGGGCTGTGGAAGCGAGTCTCCTTCCCATCACTCTTCACCTCTCAGGCCCCCTCCTGGATTGGCTCGAGGTGAACGCTCCGGGCTACCTGGATCTCGTCGGCGAGCTAGCCGCCACCGGGAGGGTGGAGCTCCTCCTTGCCGGGTACTTCGAGCCGATACTCCCTTCGCTTCTCCGGGAAGATCGGCTGGAGCAAATCCAGTGGATGCGGGAGTTCCTGAGGAGTCGGTTCGGCGTGGAGGCCAGGGGTCTCTGGCTCACAGAGCGCGTCTGGGAACCGGATCTGGCTTCCGACCTTGTGGATGCGGGAGTCGAGTACGTCCTGGTCGACGACAGACACTTCGTTGCGTCCGGATTCCAGCGGGAGGTGCTGCACGCGCCTTTCCGCACCGAAGCCTCGGGGAAGAGTCTGGGAGTCTTCGCCATCGACGAGAGACTCCGTTACCTCATTCCTTTCCACGCCCCGGAAGAAACGGCAGCGTACCTGCGGGAGCTCAGGGAAAGAGGCAGCCGCCTGGCGGTAGCCGCCGACGACATCGAGAAGTTCGGAGGTTGGCCGGGGACCAGAGAGTGGGTCTATGACCGTGGGTGGCTGGAGCGATTCACCCGAACGATCAAAGACCTCGAAGCGGCCGGTGAGATCCGTCTTTCCACCTTCAGCAGTGCTATGGAGGAGCTTCCCAGCGGGGGACTTGCCTACCTGCCGTCTGCCTCCTATCGGGAAATGGAGGAGTGGTCTTTGCCTTCCGAGGCCCATCACCGGCTCTCGGAGCTGAAGGCCATCCTGGGAGAGGAGCGCTTCGCCAGAGGTGAGAGTCCCCTCATCCGGGGATCTCATTGGCGGAACTTCCTTGTGAAGTATCCGGAAGCAAACCGGATGCACAAGAAGATGTTGGCGCTTTCCCGCTTGTGCAGGGCCCGGGGAAACGCCGAGGCGCCACGCCGGGCCCTGGGTAGAGCCCAGTGCAACGACGCGTACTGGCACGGGGTGTTCGGCG
>JASFRP010000179.1:0-6763 GCA_050114895.1 Gemmatimonadota bacterium | reverse complement strand
CCAACCCTATGAGATCGGCCCCGACTACGTCCTGGGGCGGTACCTGGATCCCCTGGACATCAACCTGGTCCGTCTCTACACGCTGGAGAAACCGGCCGGGACCCCGAGGCCACCCGAGGGCTTCAAGCCGTCGGTGGAGCTCGGGGGAGCCCCCGGGGGAGGGTCTCCCGGCCAGACCCCGGAGCCCATCTCCGAGGAGATCCTGGCCAACATGCGCTCCATCCTCAAGAACCTCGCCTCCCGGGAGGAGATCCACTATTCCCGGGCCATGACCTACACCACCGACCTGGACGCCCTGGACGTGACCCTGAGGGGCGAAGCAGAGAAGTCCCTGGAGATTGGGATCCCCTTCGCCGGCACCGAGGGGTGGATGGTCACCATGAGGCATCGTCCGTCGGGGCGGATGTGCGCCATGGTGTACGGTTATTTCGTTCCCATGGGGTGGATGGCGGGGCAGGTGATCTGCCCCTGACCTGGTGAGCCGGCGGCGCCGGCGGCCTCGCAGTTGCCTGCGTAGACCTCCGACGCCGTCACTCCCTCTGGTTTGCCTCCCTACGTGCTCGGTTGCTCTCGCATGGCACTCCTGCTCCGGGCGGTGACCTCATACAGCACGGGCATGGCCACCATTCGGACGAGGATCGCCCCGAGAAACCCTCCGATATAGACGATGGCCAGGGGCCGGTGGAGCTCCGATCCGGTGCTCACGTGGAAGGCCAGCGGAATAGACCCCATGATCATCACGAGGTTCGTCATGAAGATCGCCCTGAACTTGGTCAGGGAGCCTTTGACCACGGCATCCCTCAGGGCGTGCCCTCTGGCGAGGAAGTCGTTGATCTTGGCTATTAGAATGACGTCGTTCTGAACGCAGACCCCCATGAGGGCGATGAGCCCGATCATGGAGGACACGTTGACGGACTGGCCCGCCAGAAGGAGGCCGACAACGGCCCCGAAGAGGGAGAGAGGTATGGTCACGATGATGAGAGATGCCTGTAGGAGCGAACCGAAGGCGGAAAACAGGACGACGAAGATGAGAAGCAGCACCACGACCATCAGTGCAAGAAGGTCTCGCATGGCCCTCTGTTGATTTTCGTAGGATCCCCCGAACTCCACGAAGTACCCCATGGGAAGGTCAACCTCCGCATCGATTCTATCACTGGCTTCCTCTACGAGGCTCTCCACATCCCGGTCCACCACGCTCAGGAGGATGATCTTCTTGCGCATGAGGTTTTCCCGCAGGATCTCCTGGGGTCCCTCCCCGTGCCGGATGTCGGCGAGCTGGGAAAGGGGAATCCGCTCCCCGTTGGGCGCGTCGATGAGCAGGCTCTCAACTCTCTCTTCGCTAAACCGGTACTCTTCGTCCAGGCGAAGGAGGATGGAAGTGATCCGGTCTTCCTCGTAGACGTCGGTGACCTCGATCCCGTTCAGTGCCGTCTCCACCAGGTCCGCGACGTCTCCCACCGGGATCCCGTACCGGGCCAGCTCTTGTCGGTTCACGTCCACCACCAGCTGAGGGATGCCTGCCGTCTGCTCCACCTGCAGGTCCGCTACCCCGTCCAACCCCTCCATGACGTAGCGGATCTCCTCGATCTTCTGATTCAGGATGTCCCATTCGGTCCCGAAGAGCTTCACCGAAAGCTCCCCGGCCGTTCCCGTGAGCATCTCTGCCAGCTTGTTGGCAATGGGTTGCTCGAAGATGTAACGGACGCCGGGAAACCGATCCAGCTCCTGGCGCATGGCCTCCGTGAGTTCCTCGTACCCCCGATCCCGCTCTTCTCGAGGCACCAGGAGGATGTTGTAGTGGCTGTGGTTCACCGGGTGCTGGTGCTCACTTCCTTCCGCCGCACCGGTGTTTCGCGTCACGGAGACGACCTCCGGAAAGGAGAGGAAAGCCTCCTCGAGCTGGGTCCCGACCCGGGCCGCCTCCTCCAGGGATGTCTCCGGCAGCATGACGGTGGACGCCATGATGGATCCTTCATCCAGGGGGGGGACGAACTCCTTGCCCAGAAGCTGGTAGAGGCCCGCGGCGCCCAGGGTGAGAATCACACAAGCCATAACGACGGCCTTCCGGCGTTCCAGACCGTACCGGAGAGCCTCTTCGTATTTCGCCGTCAGGAACCCGACGATGGGATTCCTCTGCTCCTTCAGGTGCTCCGGGGTGAGGAAGATGCTGCAGAGCACCGGCTTCAACGTGAGGTTCAGGATAAGGGACCCGAAGAGGGCTGCTGCCACGGCGATGGCGGTGGGTTTGAACATGGCCCCTTCGATGCCCTGAAGGCTCAAGAGGGGGAGGAAGACCAGGATGATGATGAGGCCCGTCGCGAACAGGTATCTCCCCACGTCTTTCGCGGCCTCGTACGTCAGCTCAAGGGTAGAGGCCTGCCCTTTCTTCTCCCGGAGAACCCGGACGATGTTCTCCACCATGATGACGGTGCCGCTGGCCACCTTCCCCACCCCGATGGCCAGCCCTCCCAGGGACATCACCGTCAGGTCCACCCGGGAAAGGGCCAGGATGATCAGGGCGATGAGGATGGAAAGGGGCATGGTGAGAGCGGCGATGAGGGAGCTTCTCAGGTCCCAGAGGAAGAGGACCATGACCAGCATGATGAGGAGGGCCCCCTCGATGATGGAGCGGTTTACGTGCCCGATGGACTTGGCGATGAGAATCGACTGGTCGTAGAACTCCTCGATCCGGACACCTGGAGGCAGATCGGGGATGATCTGATCCAGGGCGTCCTTCACATTTCGGATGGCGGCCAGAGTGTTGCCCCGATACTGCTTCTGGACGGTGACGGAGACCGCGGTCTCCCCGTTGTAGCTGGCATCATCCCGGCGGAACTTTCCTCCCACTCGGACCTGGGCCACGTCTCCCACCCGCACGGGCACGTTGTTCCGGGACGTGATGACGATCCCGGCAATGTCCTCCACGCCGGCGACGCGTCCGATCCCCCTGATGAGCTCCTCCTGGGAGCCCTTGCTCAGAATTCCGCCGGAGAAGTTCCGGTTGCTGTTCTCGATGGCCTCCCGGACGTCGTTGATGGTGATGTCGTAATGCTTCAGGAGCTCCGGCCTGAGATAGACCTGGAACTGCTTCACGAAGCCACCGAAGTCGATGACGAAGGAGACGCCCGGGACTCCCTGGAGCCGGTACCGGATCGTCCAATCGGCAATGGACCGAAGCTCCAGAGGGTCCGTATCCTCCCCCACCACGGCAAACTCGAAGACCTCACCCATCCTGGAGGAGACGGGGCCCAGGTGGGGTCCCTCCGTCCCCTGAGGCAGGCTCCCGGCCACGATGTCCAGCTGGGACGACACGATCTGTCGAGCCAGGTAGATGTCCGTCCCCCAGGAGAACTCCACGGTGACCACGGAATTTCCGGTAGCGGACTCGGACCGGACCCCGGAGACGTGAGGAGCCCCGTTCAGGAGGGCTTCGAGGGGGAAGGAGATGAGCCTCTCCACGTCCTCTGCCGCCATGCCTTCGTTGTCGGTGACGATGGTCACCACGGGGGGGCTCAGATCCGGGTAGATGTCCTTCGGCATCCTCACGGCCGAGAAGACCCCGGCGATGGACGCCAGGACAACCAGGAAGACCGTCAACAGGGGATGCTCCAGTGAATGCCGGATGATGCGGTTGATCATGGTTGGGGTCTCCCCTGACGGTCAGTGGACGTGTCCGGCAGCCAGGACCGCTTCGTAGAGCTTGGACTTGAGCTGGAAGCTCCCGTTGGTGACCACCTCCTCACCCGCGTTCAAGCCGGTGACGATCTCCACGAAACCGTCTTCCGATGCGCCGACGGTCACAAGTCGGGGCTCGAAGTGGTGCTCGTCCTTGCGCACGAAGAGAAAGGGTCTGCCCTGGTCGTCCAGGAGTGCCTCCGCAGGCACGGCCACGGCCTCTCCGTTGTGGTTCAGCTCGATGGTCAGGTTCGCGAACATCCCGGGCTTGAGCTTCAGGCCCGTGTTGGCCACTTCCGTGCGCACGGTGATGGCCCGGGTCTCCGGGTCGAGAATGTCGCTGACGTAGCTGATGGTCCCGCGAAAGGTGTCGTCAGGGTAGGCCGGAACCGCCACCTCCACTTCCTGGCCAGTCCTGATGCGGGCAATGTCCCGCTCATAGACTTCCGCCTCTACCCAGAGGACGTTGGGATTCATGATGGTAAGGATCTCCGTCGACTCGTCCACCATCGCCCCCAGGACCGCATTGTTGGTGACGATCTTTCCCGAGATGGGAGCAAAGAGGGCAATGGTGGGGTTGATCTGGTGGGTCTCCTTCAGGATCTCCGTCTCGCTCTCGGTGAAGCCCAGGACATGGAGCTTCTTCTCCGCCGCATTGAGGTTGGCTGCCGCCACCCGGAGCTCGGTTTCCGCCGAGGAGAGGTTCTTCCTGGCACCCACCCCGTTCTCGAAGAGCTGGCTTTCCCTCTCGAAATTCACCTGGGCCAGCTCGTAATCGGCATTGGCGCTGTAGAAGGCCGACGTCGCCGTTCCCACCTCCTCGCTCTGGAGAACCACCAGCGAATCCCCTGGCTCCACCCAGTCTCCCACACGGGTCTGGATGCTGGCGATGCGGGCGCTGAAGGGGTAGCTGACGATGGCCATCCTGTGCTGGTGGGCCAGGACCCTCCCCATGACCGGAAGGCGCGCGGCCAGAGCGCGGCGCTCCGCCGGAGCCGTCTCGATGAGGATCGCCGACATCTCGGCATCCGAGAGCTCCAGCCTCTCGTTCCCGGCCCACTCCGGGAGGACTGTCTCTTCCGAAGTTGTTTCGGCTCCCAGATCGGAGGCTGCGACCCTGTCGCCTGGTCTAGAAGCTTCCTCGGCCTCTGAGGCGCTGCTGCCACCGGTTCTGCCGCTGCAGGCCGCCAGAGTGAGCGCCAGGAATGCTGGGATCACCAATGCCCACTTCATCTTGATCCGGGCCATTTTGCTGCTCCTCCAGAGGGCGGCCGATGGATTTCTCGATGGCCGCACGGGCTACGTCGTAGTTGTAGAGGGCATCCGCATAGGATGTCCTGGCATCGTTCAGGGTTCGGCGGGCCTCCAGGAGGTCCATGGCGCCGATCTCCCCCTGCTCATAGGCGAACTGGTACATCTGGTAGACCTCTTCCGCCTGCGCGAGGATGTCTTCCTCGAAGAGCCGAATCTGGTCACCGGTGGAGGTGAGGCTGGCATAGGCTTCCTCCACCTCCAGGCTGATGGCGTTCGCGAGGTTGGAGGCTTCCTGTTGAAGGGAGCGAAGATTCGCGTCGGCCTCGGCGATCTCTCCTCTGGCGGGTTGCCAGAAGAAGACCGGGAGGGCCAGGGAGAGCGTCACGTCCCACGTCTCGCCTTCCCCCGGTATCCTGTGCTTGGCGGCGCCAACGTCGAAGTCCGGGAGGTAGGACATGAATCCCTGCCTCTTCACGAGACGCTCCCGTTCGATGGCGGACGTCAGCTTCCGGACCTCGGGCCGGTCCTGCAAAGCCCAGCCGGTGATCTCCTCCAGATCGTAGGATCCCACGGGAATCCTCAGCTCTCCCTGGATCGAGACGGGGGAGGAGGGAACCCGGCCCAGCAGGAAATTCAAACCCGCACGGGCCAGCCGCTCCTGGTTTTCCGCCACCCGGAGCTGGTTGGCCGCCCTGGCCACCTCGACTCTCGCCCGCACCACCTCCACCTGGGCCACGTCTCCCGTCTCGAACTTCAGCTCGGTCATCTGCACGAAATCCTGGGTGAGCTCCAGGTTCTGGCGGGCGTAGTCGAGCTGAGCCTCGGCCAGGAGGAGCGCGTAGAAAGCCTCCTTGACCTGGAAGGCGACTTCGAGCCCCAGGAGATCCGAGTCTGCCATGACCTGGTTGGCCTCTTCACCGGCGATGCGGCTCTGGAGGTAGGTCTTCCCGGGGAATGGAAGGCTCTGGCTGATGCCGATGTACCGCTCGCCGTATCCGGAGAACTCGGTGAGTCCCGGTTGGAGATCCGAGTCGATGTCCAGGGAGGGTTGCGGCAGGGCCCGGGCCTGGCGGATCCGGGCCCGGGAGGCCTGGTACATCTCCCGGGCCGACAGGAGAAGGGGGTTTCGCTCCATGGCTATGGAGACGCACTCCTGAAGGGTGAGATTGTCGGTCTGCCCCGGGTCCTGCCCGGCCAGGGGATCCGCTGCGAGGGCGATGAAGACCGCGGTGAGAAGGCACGCTGTGCCTGGGAGCGTGCCGACTCCCGGTAGGGCGGGCGCCCCCCGAACCGATCTCCGGATGCATGAACGTTGGGTCATTGGACCTCCCCGAAGCCTTTCTCCTGCTCGAGGTTTTCCTTCCTGGGGGTTCAGTGTCGGACCCCGGGTTCAGGATCCTGCCAGGCGTCCCCCTAGCTTCGGCGGGGGTGCGCTGGTGGGTCTCGGCCGCTTTCCGCACCACGGCTCCAATGCCGGGGCATGGACGGATTGCGGTCGATGGAGAAGGGAATCAGGCCAGGGGGGGGGCCCGAGATCGAGGGAGGTGCGGCAGACTGGAATTGGCGGGAGGCGATGGGTTCGTAGCGGAGGGAAGTCGAAGCTCCAACGCCAGGGGGAGGCGCGGCGTCTCGCAGGTCCGGACCCACTGGTTTGCCGCCTGCTGGATACAGATGAGGTGGTTGTGAGGAGGCCCGTGGGTCCCGGGATGATGGTGGCTCTCGATGCCGGATCGAGCATCCTCCGGCATCATGTCCAGAAGGGACACCGACACCCCCACCACCGGCAGGAGGGCTGCCAAGAGGAGCCCAATGAGACGCTGCGGCTGCGAATTGC
>JASFRP010000178.1:0-6801 GCA_050114895.1 Gemmatimonadota bacterium | reverse complement strand
CGGCCTTTCTGGAACATGAAGATGTTCGAGTGCGGCGGGAGGCGTTCGCCCTGGCCATACGAGAACCCGCTCTCCGAGAGAGAACGCTGGCCACGGGCCTCGCGGACCCCGACGAGCGAACGCTGCGTATGGCATTGGTGGAGCTTCAGAAATCGCTTCCCGAGACTCTCGTGCCGACGCTCGTGAGCCGCGTGATCCGGTCCGGCCGGGATCCCGATCTCAGAGCCATGGCCATCAAGGCCCTGAGGCATTCCCGTTCCAATCTGGCCCTGGAGACCCTCCTGGAGGCCTGCGCGGGCGGAAAGTCCATTCTGGGGAGGGTCAAGCTGCCTCCGACGACCTCCGAGGTCCTGGCCGCCCTCGGAGTGTTGGCGGAGGTCTGGTCAGAAGACCGGCGTTCAGCCGCCTACCTGAAGGCTGCCAGGAGGGCCAAAGACCCTCGGATCCGAGAGGCCCTCTCGGGGAAGGTCCGGGAGGCGTGAAGAGGGCCGCCGACTTCCTCACGGCGATGGCCCAGGCCATCTCCACCATGACCCTGTACAAGGAGGGGCATCCCGCCAGGGAGCGCGCCGTGGACCAGGTCTACGAGCGGATGCTCACCCTGCAGGAGGAATACACCCGTCCGGATTTCACCTTCCTTGGGAACGAGATCGTCTTCAATCGACGGCCCCTCCGAGAGCTGAAGGCGTGGAGCTGGGGATCCCGCTTCTCCTCGGTGGGGATCCAGCGACTCGAGGTCGTGGGCCCCGTAACCAGGGAAGAGCTGGACGGATTCCTGGATGAAGTGCTTCGACGCATCACCCTGGGATTTGTCGATACGTCGGAGACCCGGCAGACCAGGCCCACGAACCTGAGGTACGGTGCACTGGCCCTGAAGGGGGAATCCCGGGAGAGGACCGGAGCGGAGGAGGTAGCCACCTCCACTCTGGCCTTTACGCTCCGGGAGGAGGCGGAGGCCGTGCGCTGGCTGCACGATGAGCTCCAGAACCAGAAGGATCTGCACCTGGTGGAGGCCGAGGCGATCGTGCGGTCCCTCTCGGTGGCCATGCACGGGGACCAGGTGTTTCTGATTCCCCTTCTCCGCCTGAAGGAGTACGATCAATACACCACCACCCACGCCCTCAACGTCTCCGTCCTCACCATGGCTCTGGCGGAGTTCATCGGCCTCAGGCCCAGGGAGGTGCGGGCGTTCGGAATTGCCGGCCTCTTCCATGACCTGGGGAAGGTCAAGGTACCCGACGAGATCCTCAACAAACCCGGCAAGCTCACGGATGAGGAACGACGGGTCATGAACAGCCACCCGGCGGAAGGGGCCCGCCTGATCCTCGACCGGGAGGAGCAGTTGGACCTGGCGGCGGTAGTGGCCTACGAGCACCACGTGAAGATCAACGGGGGTGGCTATCCTTCCTTCGAGTTTCCCCGGAAGTGCCACAGCGCAAGCAACCTCGTCCACGTCTGCGACGTCTTCGACGCCCTTCGAACCGACCGACCCTACCGGGACGCCTGGGAGAAAGACCGGGCCCTCGGGCTCATTCGGGAGAACGCCGGTGAGGAGTTCGATCCTGATATCGTCAGCGCGTTCTTCCGGATGATGAGCCAGTGGGAAACCCGAGTTGCCGAATTGAGGGAGGAAGACCAGGCTCTTCCCCTGGGGACCGGGAGCGTTCAGGGACCTTCTCCGGGGGAGGTGGGCGTGTCGACGGACGCGGCGAAGGAAGTCCGGGAAGTCGAGGAAGAGCCCCATTCCCCTCGGGGTCCAGACGAAGACCAGGAGGTCTGAACCATGTCGTCAACCCCGACTCCTCTCAGGATCCCCCTGGGGGCAGGCCGCACCCGGCAGGGGAGGATGGGCCCCCTGGCACGGGTCTCGGTGCTTCTGGTCGCCTCTCTTGCAGTCCTCGGTGGGAGGCACAGGGCCATCATGGCTCAGGAAGGGGCGTTCGCCTTCGAGATCCGGGGGGGAGGTGTGCTTCCCATCGGATCCTTCCGTTCGGGCAAGGGGAAATGGGCCGGGATGACCAGGGCCGGGTCATCCTTCGGGATGGGCTTCACCTTCCCGGTGCCGGGGCCCCTGGGAGCTTTTCTCGGCTTCGGCCAGCGTCGGTTCGATTGCAGAGGGTCCGTCTGCGCGGACGGGGCGGAGTGGATCTCGACGGGTTTCGACGTGGCCCTCCGTCTGGTGGTGGGGGACAGGCGAATCCGGCCCTGGTTGAAGGGCGGCTTCCACAGTCACCGGTTGGAAGTGAGTCTCCGCGGCCCCGGAGGAGAACCCGATGAGACCCGGTCCGAGGGAGGCTCGGGGTTCGAGATCGGTGGGGGGCTTCTCGTTGCGATTGCGGAGCGCATGAGCCTGAGCCCAGGGATCCACTACGGCTCCGGGGAAGTACCGTTTCTCGGGCGAAGTGCTTTACGCCTGGAGTATCTGGTTGCGGACCTGGGGTTGGTCCTGGGATTTTGAGAGTCCATCCCGATCCTGGGAACCTTCAGCGGGATCGCCATGATGACACTACTGGAACCGGCACGCCTGCGGGTGCGTGGGCCGGATCGAAGGAGGACCAAATGAGCGGAAGGAAGCTGGGGATCCTCCGGGGCCTGACGCTCATCACGTCCCTTCTCTTCTCCGGGCCCTGGGTCGCACTTCGGGCCGAAGTGGTCCGCGTGGTGGTGGACCGAAGGGAAGACGTCCTGGGGGGCAGGGCTTGGGGGGAGATCGGGGCTTACGAGAAGCTGGTGGGAAGGGTCTTCTTCGCCTTCGACCCGGAGAGCCCGTTCAACGCCCAGGTCGTGGACCTCTCCTGGGCCCCTCGGAACGGGGAGGGACGGGTGGAAGCCTGGGCCGACTTCATGGTTCTTCAGCCCAAGGATCCGGAGGATCGTCGGGGGATCGCCTGGCTGGAGGTGAGCAATCGCGGCGGCAAGGCGTCACTCCGATACTTCAACAGAGCCACAGGCGGCAACTGGGATCCTACCTCCGAGGAGGATTTCGGTGACGGCCTGCTCCTCAGGCAGGGTTTGACGATCATCTGGGTGGGCTGGCAGTGGGACGTGCCGGACGAGGAGGGACGTCTGCGGCTCCACGTTCCGATTGCCCGTCTCCCGGGGGGGGCCATCCAGGGGTTGGTCAGGGCGGACTGGACGGTGGACCAGGATACCACGTTCCTGGAGCTGGGCCACAGGGGACAGCGTGCATACCTGCCGGTATCTCCTGATGGCGAGGGGGACGTCCTGACGGTCAGGGACGGCCGAATGGCCGAGCGGGAGGTGATCGAAAGGCGGAGGTGGAGATACGTCCGGCCGGAGGAGGGATCGCTGGCCACGCCGCTCACCGGGATTCGCCTGGAGGGAGGGTTTCAGGCCGGCAAGATCTACGAGCTGGTCTATCTCTCCCAGGACCCCCGGGTCGTGGGGCTTGGCCTTGCCGCCGTCCGGGATATGATGGCCTACGCGAAGTACTCCCTGGAGACCCTGTTCCCGGTATCGCAGGGGGTGGCCTTCGGGGTCTCCCAGACTGGCCGGTTCCTGAGGCACTTCATCTATCAGGGGTTCAACACCGATGAAGGAGGCAGGAAGGTCTTTGACGGGATGCTGATCCATACAGCCGGCGCCGGACGGGGGAGCTTCAATCACCGATTCGGGCAGCCGTCCCGGGACGCCCATCGCTATTCGGCCTTCTTCTATCCTACCGACCTTTTTCCCTTCACCAGCCGAAATCAGGTGGACCCCGTTACCGGCCTGGAGGATGGCCTCTTCTCCCGGCAGGAGAGGGACCACCTTCCACGGATCGTCTACACGAATACCGGCTACGAGTACTGGGGTCGGGCGGCGTCTCTTATCCACACCTCCGTGGACGGCACGCAGGATGTGGCGCCCATGGAGAACGAACGGATCTATCACCTGGCCGGGGGACAGCACTTCGTAGGCGCGTTCCCGCCTCCGGAAGGGTCTCGGATGGACCAGGGGAGCCTTCCTGCCTTCCGCGGGAACCCCCTGGACTTCCTGTTCACTCTGAGAGCGCTTGCCCTGCACCTGGTGGGGTGGGTGGAGACGGACAGGGAGCCACCGGAGAGCGCGTTTCCGCGCATCTCGGAGGGAACGCTGGTCCCACCCTCCGGCCTGGCCTTTCCTCCGCTGCCAGGCGTGAATCCCCCGGCAGTGGTTCAGGAGGGATATCGGGTCGACTATGGCCCTCGATGGCAGGAGGAGGGCATCATCTCCCGGCAGCCCCCGGAAGTGGGTCCGGCGTTCCCCTCCCAGGTATCCCAGGTGGACGGGTTGGGAAACGAGATGGCCGGGATCCGAGGAGTGGAGCTCAGAGTACCTCTTGCCACCTACGCGCCGTGGAATCTCCGAGTGGGGTATCCGGGTCCGCAGGACGAGCTGACGGATTTCCTCGGAACGTTCATCCCCCTCTCCAGTACCGAGGAGGATCGCATGGAAAGGGGTGATCCTCGCCCCAGCATCGAGGCCCTCTATCCGACCCGTGAGGTTTTCCTGGAACACGTGAGAGCCGCCACACGATCCTTGGTGCAGGAAGGGTTCCTCCTTCCGGAAGATGCCCCCAGAGCGGTGGACGCCGCAGCGGCCCGCTGGCTCTGGATCCTGGGGAGTGGCAACTGAGAAGGCGACACCGGGGCGTGTGCCTACATCCGGAACAGATAGCTCAGCTTGATGAATAGGCCCTCCTCGGTGGGGTCCTTGCGGGCCAGTCCATAGGAGTAGTCTCCTTCCATCAATCTGGTGAATCCGACATAGAAGATCGTGCCGGGTGAGGGTTGGTACTGGAGAAGAAACTGTCCCTGCACCGTTCCATCCCGCCGAGCCTCCGCCAGCACTCCATCCACGAGGATCGGCCGGCCCGAGCCAGGATCCGAGAGAGCGTCGCGGTCCTCCAGGTTGTACTGGATCATGGCCCGTGCCAGGACGGCCTTGGTGAACTGGTACTGTGAGGTGAGGCGTGACACCACTGCCGTGGAGTAGACGGTTTTGTTTCGCCGCCGCCAGAGTCGGGAGTAGGTCTCGTCCAACGTGAGCGAGAGGGCGGTGGCCGGCTTCAGGGTGAGCTGAGGGGCGATCAGGAGCTCCAACCCCCGGGACGCCTCGGCATAGATGGGAAGCTCTCGGAGGTAGAAACGACCGTTCAGGTTCGATGAGTTCGTGAGGCGGAGGCGAGGAGTTACCGCCATCGCCTTCATGTTGCTCAGGGGCCTCGGGGTCTCGAAGGGCTGGGCTTCCCCCCCCTCGCCCAGAACCTGATAATCGTCATAGAGCTCGGGAGGGAATTCGAAATACCCATTTCGGAGGATGATGGAGACGCTCCGGTCCCCTCGCAGCAAGAAGCTCGGGATGAGCTGGATCTCGGCCTCGTAGGGCCGCCGGCCATCCCAGAACTCGTGATGGTCGAAGTAACCCTCGAAGCGGAAGCCGAGCCCTGCCCGCTCTACCAGGGCGCCGGGGGCTCCGTAGGCGGTCAGGCTGAGGTTTCCGACGGTCACCGTCTCCCCGATTCTGGTGAGGTAACCCGACTCCGCTCGAAACTCGGGGTGCAGGTCGTGGAATGAGAGATCCCAACCGAGCCTGCGGCCGCTCCGACCCAGGGAGGCGAACACAGAGGGCTTCAACGAGGTCGTCGACCCGTCCTCCGAGCTCCAGCTCCCGGCCCACTGGGTCGTAAAGGTGTAACGCTCCCGGAAGACCAGGCGGGCATCTCCCGCCAGAACCCGGTTGTAATCTCCACCCTCCGTGAGGGTTCGGTCCGTGTAGAGCGCCCCTACGGTGGAGGCGGTGCCCACGTCTCGCCGGACCCGAAGGAGGTTCACCGCCGCCTTTCCGACACCTCCGAAGAGACTCGAAGGGCTCTCGTCCAACGCTCCCAGGTAGCCCAGGGTGAACGCTCCCACCTTTCCCGTGAGCTTCCCGCCGGCCACGGGATCGACCACCCTCCGGGTGTAAACGAGTTGTTGCGGCGTGTCGAAGACCTCCGAGCCTTCCAGGAAGAACGGACGTTTCTCAGGGAAGAAGAGGGCAAACCGCTCGTTGACCGTGATGCGCGTGGCGTCGGCTTCGACCTGGGAGAAGTCCGGGTTGAGGGTGGCGTCTGCGACGAGGTTCCGCGTGATTCCCAGGCGGGCGTTCAAGCCGGCTTCGGCCTCGAATCCTCCTCTCTCGAACGTCCCTGACGCATCGTCTCCGGTCCGCTTGCCCGTGGTGACAGGGTTCACTTCCAGAAGGCGTTTGGGCTCCAGGTCTCGGAGCCCCACCAGCCTCCCACTCTGGGCCAGAGTGCTCGACACATCCTTCGTCACAGGAGCCCAGGACTGCTTGAATCCCCTTCGCTTGACCTCACGAGCGACGTTGATGCCCCAGGTCTGGAGATGATCGGGCCGGAAGCGGAGGGAAACGTACGGGACGCGGATCTCGGCCTCCCACCCCTGTTCGCCGACGTGCCCGTCCGATTCCCAGATGAAATCCGGACTGAAATCGATGGGGACCGACGAAGCCCGCCCTTCCTGTTGTCTGAGCCCTTCAATCCAGAGGCCGTCCGTCTGGATCCCCAGCGGGTTCACGTAGAAGACGTACCCTTGCCTCTGATCGTCGAAGGTGTCCAGGATGATCCGGATCCAGTCATCGCCGAACACGGAACGGTCGCGCTCCCCCATCCGAGCCAGCACCGCCTCCGGCTCCGAGTCGAAGGCCAGCACGCCGAAATAGATGGCTTCTGCCGTGTAGAGGACACGAACTTCGGTTTCCTCGGTGGAAGGGATCCCCTCCACGGGCTCGTACTGGGTGAAGTCCCTGAGAACG
>JASFRP010000177.1:0-6804 GCA_050114895.1 Gemmatimonadota bacterium | reverse complement strand
ACGGGGGCGGAGAGTGAGGAAGGTCACCAGAGAATAGGGGATCTGCCATGAGCACCGTAGCAGCACCCGCGGGGCAGCTGGGCGCCGAGACTCGGCAGTTCCTGTCCTTCCTGATCCAGGAGATGAAGCCGAAGGGCAAGGTGGTGACACCCTTCAATGTAGTGACGGGCTTCATCATGGGCCTGACCTTCATCCTTCTGGTGCTCCGGTTCGCGAAAGGGCTCGGTTCCATCACGAACCTGGATCAGCGTTTCCCCTGGGGCCTGTGGATCGGGTTCGACGTGATCACGGGCGTAGCGTTTGCCGGTGGAGCGTACGTCCTCACCTTCATGGTCTACATCCTGGGGGTGGAGAAGTACCATCCCATCGTGCGAGCCACCGTGCTGAACGGCTTTCTCGCGTACGTCTTCTATGCGGGAGCCCTGCTTCTGGACCTCGGCCGTCCGTGGAATGTCATCAATCCCATCATCGGCAACTCATTCGGTGTGAGCTCGGTCCTCTTCCTGGTGGCCTGGCATTTCATGCTGTACATGATGGCCGAGTTAATCGAGTTCTCGCCCGCGGTAGCGGAGTGGCTGGGCTGGCGAAGGGTGCGAAAGGTCCTTGGGGGACTGACCCTGGGAGCCGTTGTCTTCGGGATCACTCTCTCCACGCTCCACCAGTCGGGGTTGGGGGCGTTGTATCTGATGGCGAGAGACAAGATCCATCCTCTCTGGTACTCGGAGTTCATCCCGATCCTGTTCCTCGTCTCCAGCATCTTTGCGGGGCTTTCACTCGTCATTTTCGAGGGCTCCATCACCCACAGGGTGTTCCACCATCGGGTGGGGGCACGTTTGAGGAGCTCCCATAATGACATTCTGGTCGGGCTGGCCCGGATCTGTGCCGGCGCGATGTTCGTGTACCTGTTCATGCAGTTCCTGGTTTTTTCCCACGGACAGCACTGGGCGCTGTTGGGTACGGGTTGGGGCTTGTGGTATCTCCTTGAGGTCGTCGGCTTCGTTGCGGTTCCCGCTGGCCTCTTTGTCGTAGCCCTGCGTCACCGAAACCTGGCGCTGGTGCGGGGGGCGGCAGCAATGACCTTGGTGGGAATCCTCCTGAACCGCCTGAATGTGTCGGTCATTGCCTTCAAGTGGTACGAGGTGGGCCACTACGTTCCGAGCTGGGAGGAAGTCGTGGTGTCCCTGGGGGTGGTGAGCGCCGAGATCTGGGTGTTCCGCTGGGTGGTGAACCGGATGCCGGTCCTTGGCGCGGTGGAAGAGGTTCGAGGTGATGAACATGCGACCGAGCGACTGAAGCTCGTCGCCTGATGGAGGGGGAAAGACATGGGAATGACACCCCCGGACTTGTTCGCGACCAAGGGGATCGAGTACCTGATCGTAATCGGCTATCTGGTTGCCCTGGTGATGGTATGGCGTTTCCTCTGCGGGTCGCGCGGCCCCGTAGAAGTGCGAGATCAGAGGAGGCGAGTGGGGGGACGGTTCATCCTGCCGGAGGAGTACTGTTTCCACCAGGGTCACAGCTGGGCGACGCCGGTGGGGGGGAATGTGGTGAAGGTCGGCATGGATGATTTCGCCCACAGGTTGCTGGGGAGGCCCGATGACATTGATCTCCCTGCCCTCGGCACGCGCCTGTTACAGGGCGAGCGGGGTTGGGAGCTGAGGGTGGGCTCGGTCTCGGTTGAGATGCTCTCTCCTGTGGAAGGGGAGGTCGTGGGCGTGAACTATGAGGTGGTGGACTCGCCGGAGATCCTCTGCGCCGATCCGTACGAACGGGGGTGGCTGTTGGAGGTTCAGGTGCCGGATCAAAGGCGTAACCAGAGAAACCTCTTGTGCGGTCCCGTTGCCCACGCCTGGATGGAAGAGCAACTCAGGGCCATGCGGGTCGATCTGGGCCTGGTCCTGCCGGACATGGAGGCTCCGGCAGGCTGTGATGGCTTCGCACGGGTAGTTGCTCCGGATGATTGGCATGAGGTGGCGGGCAATCTCCTGCTGAGCTTGGGGTCAACCGGGGTGGCGGAGCGGTCCGGCCGTCGCGTCATCGGGTGGTTCAACCTCCCGGATCCGTACTGCTTTCATCAGGGCCACAGCTGGGCTATTCCCGAGGACGGCGACGTCGTGAGAGTCGGAATGGATGAGTTCGTGGGGTGGCTCCTGGGGCGACCGTCCGCGATAGAGCTGCCCGAGGTAAGCCGCCATTTGTCGCAAGGCGGAAAGGGATGGTCCATCCGGATCGGCTCACAGAGGGTGGGCATGCTCTCTCCTGTGGAGGGGGAGGTGGTGGCGGTGAACCACGCGGTAATGGAGTCTCCGGATATCCTCTGCTCCGACCCCTACGGTGGCGGCTGGTTGTTGAAGGTGCGTGTCCCGGACCGAAAGCGGAATCAGAAGAACCTCCTGTGTGGCGGGCTGGCCCGGGCATGGATGGAACAGAAGGTCCGGGATCTCCGTGAGCGGGTTCTGACGGTGTCGGAGATGGAGACGGCCCTCTCTGAAGGCGCCGGCGGTTCAGCCGGGTGCGGTGGTTATTTCCGGATCGCCGCACCGGATAACTGGACAGAAGTGGTAGGCGAGTTCTTGCTGAGTGAGGAGTGAGCCAGTCGAAAGCCGGAGGGATCGCTGCAGGAGAGAGGACTGGATCATGTCAAGTAGAAGGGGCATAGGCTGGTTGCTGATTCTGCTGCCGATAGGGTTGGCTCTGGCGTCCCCTCTCCTTTCCGGCGTTCATGACGAACGTGGAGCCGGCTTCCAGCTCCCGGAGCAGTCGAGTGGACCGGGCGCTTCCAGGGCCCAGGACCCGGCAGCGCCGGAGGCCACTCCGGCTGACACTCCGTCGTGGGCAGCCAACTTCTCCATCAGCCTCCATGCCACCGCGCAGGGTATGAAAACGTGGTATGCTGCGTCCAGCCTTGGTTTCGAAATCTCCACGGGCGTACCCTACCAGGTACTTCACTGCAAGAGCTGCCACGAGCCCGCCGCGACGGGGGGCTGCGCGGCATGCCACACGGAGCCTGCCCCTTCCACCGGCGCCCGGGTGGATGCTTCTCTCGACGGGGTATGCGGGAGTTGCCACAGCAGGCAGATGGCCGAGGCTGCCCACTACACGGATGTGCATCGCGAGCTGGGGATGAGCTGTTTGATGTGCCACTCCAGGGAGGACGTGATGGGGGATGGGAACGCCTATTCCTCCATGCTGGAGGAGGGGGCCATCGATGCCACGTGCGAGGATTGCCACGCCACTCTGAGTGACAACCCGTACCACGTAGTACACCAGGGCACGGTGGACTGCAGCGCTTGCCACACGCAAGCCGTGGTGAGCTGCTACAACTGTCACTTCGAGACCGAGATCCAACTGGACCAGAAGGTGGCGTACGGCCAGTTCCGCGACTGGATCTTCCTGTTGAACCGAGACGGGAAAGTGCACGCGGCGAACTTCCAGGCGGTGAAGTACGGGGACGGTACCTTCGTGGCCATTGCGCCCTTCCACGCCCACACCATTCAGCGGAATGCCCGGGAGTGTGTGGATTGCCATGGTAACGCCGCGGTAAGGGACTACCTGGACGACGGCGTGATCCACGTGGCCTGGTGGGACGAGGCGGCGGGCGGGCTGGGACACGTTGAAGGGGTGGTCCCGGTGCCCTTCGATTTCCTCAACGCGCTACGATTCGATTTCGTGGATCTGGACCGGCCCGGAGGAACGAATTGGTCCTTCCTGGAGTCGGGGGCGGACAGGATTCAAATCCTCTTCGGGGAGCCTTTGACCGAGTCCCAGATGGAGGCCCTGGCATTGACGGCGCTCTGGCGGTCTTCCGAGGAGCCACCAGGTCGGTGAGGTCCAGAAGATCCGGGCACCAACGAGCGTGCCCCTGGGAGAAACCATGTACACATTGAAACAACTCACCGTGGAGGGCATCGAGAGGGCAATGCAGAAGGCGGAACGCTACCGCCTCCTTGGGGAACCGTGCGAGGCGGAGAGCATCTGCATGGATGTCCTCCAGGTGGATCCGGATCACCACCATGCACGGGTGACCCTGATCCTGGCCCTCACGGATCAATTCCGAAGGGATCTGAGCCGGGTGGCCGAAGCAGCGAAGATGGCGGGGAATCTCCTGGACAAGTATGAACGGCTCTACTATTCGGGCGTTGTCGCAGAGCGGCATGGGAAGGCCCAGCTGGAGGTAGGTGGGCCCAGCTCGAACGACTACGCAAACCGGGCGCTCCGGGAAGCCATGGAGTGGTATGGGAGAGCGGAAGCCATCCGACCGCCCGGGGACGATAACGCGATTCTTCGCTGGAACACGTGCGCCCGAGCCATCTCCAGGCGGGGGTTCCAGGAACCCAGGGACATGGCCCGGCCGGCACTGTTCATGACCGAATGAGGCAGGGGGATTCCGGAAGGAAGGTGGGAGGAGGCTTCGTGGAGGACTCCTTCGAAACGCGGATTACCAGGACTATCCTGGACGCATATCACGAGAAGGTTGCACGGGCACTGGTCAGCGACTTGCTGGTTGTGGGGGCGGGGCCGGCGGGATTGATGGCGGCCATCGATCTGGCCGGGAGGGGGCGAGCGGTCACCATTCTGGAAAAACGGCTAACACCGGGGGGTGGGATCTGGGGCGGGGCCATGGAGATGAACGAGGTGGTGATCGAGGAGGAGGCTATCTCCGTCCTGGAAGGGATCCCCGTTCGCCCCCGGAGCCGAGGGGACGGGCTCCTTTCAGTCGATGCCATGGAGCTGGCTTCTGCCCTCTGTCTGGAGGCGGTCCACGCCGGAGCCATCCTTCTCAACCTCACGATTGCCGAGGATCTCTGTGTACGCGGGGGACAGGTCTGCGGGGTGGTGGCGAATCGGACCGGCGTGCTGGAGCGGTGGCCCGTGGATCCTATCTCTTTCGAGGCTGGGGCCGTCCTGGATGCCACGGGGCACGACGCAGCGCTGGTGCACATGCTGAATGACCGGGGCCTGCTCGGCAATCCATCCGGCCTCTCCGTGGAGGGCCCCATGAACGCTGCGGAAGGGGAGTCCTTCGTAGTGGAGAGTGTCACCGAGGTGTTCCCCGGGCTATGGATCGCCGGGATGAGTGCCCAGGCGGTCCTGGGGGGGGCCCGCATGGGACCCATCTTCGGCGGGATGCTTCGGTCCGGAAGACGGGCCGCGGAGTTGATCGACCTGGCCCTGGCGCTGGAACGGAGGAAGAGCTAGTCCTGAGAAGAACGCGTTTCCCTTGGCTCTGAAGACGGAGATCAGGCGGTCATGGTAGCTTCCAGGTGGGAACAGCGGCTGGAAATGAAACGGAGGGGGAAAGACCGGTTCTTCCGGGATCAGTTCCAGTCGCCGATATCCCCTGAAATGAGAGACGGCTTCGAAGGTCTGCGGTACTATCCCCTCGACCCTTCCCTGAGCTTCGAGCTGGAGCTACACGAACATGAGGAGAAGGAGCTCCTGAGGGTCCAAGCCACCCATGGGGGACACCGGGACCTCCTCCGGTGGGGTGAGTTCCGATTGGTCATGGGGGAGAAAAGACTCACCCTTCAGGCCTACCGCACGGACCCCGCTTCGGAACGGCTCTTCGTTCCCTTCCGGGACGCAACCTCAGGGTCGGAGACGTATCCGCTGGGGCGGTACCTGGACCTGGAGCCGGAGATCCACCGGATGGGGAGTGGCCGATGGACCCTGGACTTCAACGAGGCCTACAATCCCTGGTGCGAGTATAGTGATGACTATGTCTGCCCCTTCGCCCCTGAGGAGAACTGGCTCGACATCCCCATAAGGGCGGGAGAGAAGCGTTTCGGTCACGGGGAGTCTCCGACGTAGGATTCCGCACCGCCCGGCTTCCGCTCGAGAGGGGAGATCGGCCCGTCGGCTACTCGGATCCACTGCGCCGGCCGCCCCCGACCCTCCCCCCATCTCTCTGGGCCCGTAACACTCGCTCGCCTATTCTGACGCCGAGGTCACGGGCTACCACCGCACACTTCACCGTCAGGAGGAAGAAGAGGGGTCCGGGCTCGTCGGACAGTCCCTCGTAATTCCCCTGACCCTTGGCCAGCACCAGGTCGGCTCCGTTGAAACGGTCCAGGAAGGCCGGATCGGCATTGCGGAGGGCCGTCCCGGGACTCAGCGTCCCGCTGCTGATCACCTGGGCGAATTCGTCCATGCCCACGTAGCGGGCATCCTCAGAGGTGGCGTCGTTCAGGACCGGCCCCCCTCGGACCACGAAGGTGACCTCGGCCCCCCGGCCCACCATCTCCTCCACGAGGATCTTGTCGAAGACGATTTCCCCTGCGTTGTCCCCGACGTAGAGGATTCGGCGGGCTTCCCGGAGGCGGCTCCTGAAGAGGGGGAAGTCGGAACCCACCAGGTCGTGGGCCAGTGCTTCCCGCACGGACCGCTCCAGGTCGAACCCGGGATTTGCCCCGAAATCGGCGACGTTCCCGGCGGCTGCGATCTTGATGGCCGTCAGGAGGGGATCCGGAGACCCCTTCACCATCTCCCGGAGCTCTGGGTAGAGGCTCAGAGCCAGGTCGTTGGATTCACGCTTCACCTCCCGGTACGGATCGGGGGAGGCCGACATCTCCCGGACGGCCCGATGGATCCCCTCTCCCATCTCCACGGGGGTGGCCTCGGGGGGGAATTCGGCGATGAGGGCCGCTACGTGCTGTAGCACCCTGCGATGGATACCCTCGTCGTCCGTTGCCATCCGGGCCGCTTCCAGGGCCTGCCTCAGGAAACAGGGGTAGCAATCCACGTAGGCCTTCATGGGGACGGGCTCCCTGGGGTCACCACCCCGCCTCCTGCGCGTAGCGGAGA
>JASFRP010000176.1:0-6808 GCA_050114895.1 Gemmatimonadota bacterium | reverse complement strand
CGTTCCGGTAAGCCCGGATCCGGAAGGGGTTCGACCCCTTGATCTCCAGAAGGTCGGCAACCTCTTCCAGAGCCGCAGCGATTTCCAGATTCTCCATCCTAGCGTGCCTCATCCCCCCCGGGGTCCCCCCGAGGCTCCTGGACCTCGGAAGCCCCACGAGCAGCCAGCAGAGGAAACCGTTCCTGGCTCATCCTGGAATCTCGATTCCAGCCTGGGTGAGGAGCCCCAGGAATTGCTCTTCACTGAGGATCCGCACGCTCAGCTCCTGCGCCTTCTCCAGTTTCGATCCGGGGTCGGAACCGGCAACCACGTAGTCCGTCTCGGCACTCACCGAGGACACGACACGGGCCCCGGCGTTCTCCAGCAGGTTCTTCGCCTGGGGCCGCGTAAGGGCCTCGAGACCACCCGTAAAGACGAACTTCCTTCCTGCCAGCCCCGTTTCGACGGGCGGCTCGGACGCCACGAGATTCATTCCCCTGGCCAGGATCGCGTCGATGGCCAGCGCGTTTCGCTCCTCCCTGAGGAAATCGAAGATGAGCTCCGACATCCTTGGACCCACCCCCTCGACCTCCTCCAGCTTCTCCCGGTCGGCCTTCCGGATTTCCTCCAGATCCCGGAAGTGCAGGGCGAGATCCCTGGCCACGGCCTGACCTACCTCCGGGATTCCCAGGCCATAGAGGAATCGGTGCAGGTCGACCCGCTTCCGCCGGGCGATGGCGGCCACGAGGTTTGTGGCCGACCTTTCCGCGAAACCCGGAAGATCGACCAGAGTCTCGGCATCGAGGTCGAAGAGGTCCGCCAACTCGGTTACCAGACCCCTCTCCACCAGGAGAGCCGCCGTCTCCTCCCCCAACCCTTCGATATCCAGTCCACTCCTGGACCCAAAGTGGACGATGCGAGCCTTGAGTTGGGCCGGGCAGCCGAACCGGTTCGGACACACCGTGAAGGGACCACGGACCACGACTTCGGATCCGCAAGCCGGACAGGTGTCCGGCATCTCGAAGGGCGCCTTCCGTTCCCGCCCCTCTTCCACGACCCGTTCCACTACCTGCGGGATCACGTCCCCTGCCCGTTGCACCCTCACCAGGTCCCCCTGACGGACGTCCTTCCGGACCAGCTCTTCTCGGTTGTGGAGGGAGGCACGGGAGACCGTCACGCCGCCGACTTCCACCGGAAGGAGAAGGGCGACAGGGGTCAGGACTCCGGTACGGCCCACCGACACCGCGATGCGCTCGATACGGGTGACCTCCTTCCGGGGCTCGAACTTCAAGGCCAGAGCCCATCGGGGATGGCGGGTGGTGGTGCCCATGGCATCCCGCGGCCGCAGCCGGTTCAGCTTGATGACGATGCCGTCGATCTCGTAATCCAGCTCGTCCCGCTCCCTGTGGAAACGGGCGTGGTAGGCCAGGATCTCCTCCACCCCAGACAGGAGCTCCACCCGTTCCGGGGTCTTCAGCCCCCAATCCCGTAGCGCCCGCATCACCTCACTGTCTTCCTCGAATTCCACTCCCTCCACTGCCAGGACGTCGTAAGCCAACAAGTCCAGGGGCCGCTGAGCCGTGATTCGAGGGTCCAGCTGCCGGAGCGCGCCGGCCGCAGCGTTCCTGGGGTTGGAAAAGGGGTCCGTCCCCTCTTCCATGAGCTTCTGGTTCAGCGATTCGAAGGCAGAGAGATACATGAGGACCTCCCCCCGTATGGAGAGGAAGGGCGGTACGTTCCTATCCTCCTCCCGAAGACGCAGGGGGACCGAGGGAATGGTCCTCACGTTCTCCGTCACCCCTTCCCCTTCCTGGCCATTCCCTCGAGTCACCGCCCGGGTGAGGACCCCCTCTTCATAGACCAACTCCAGGGAGGCGCCGTCCAGCTTCGGCTCCACCAGGTACTCTACGGTTCCCGTCACGGCCTTTCGTACTCTCTCGTCGAAGCGGCGGAGCTCCGCTTCGTCCTTGGTGGAATCCAGCGAGAGCATGGGGGCCGCGTGCACAACGGTGGGAAGGTCCGACCTGGGCTCGGCGCCCACCCGCTGCGTGGGCGAGTCCGGCGTCGTCAGATCGGGAAAGGCCCGTTCCAGGGCGAGGAGTCCTTGGAACAGGCGGTCATATTCCGCGTCGGCAATCTCCGGACTGGACTCGACGTAGTACAGGTGGTTGTGGTGCCGAATCTCTGCACGGAGCTCCTCGGCCAGCCGCGCAGCTTCGGCCTGCCCGAGCCCCTCGGCAGGGATATCCACACCCAGGCCTTCCTTCTCCAATGGTCTCCCCCGGGGATCGCTGTGTTCGCAGGCAAACATTGAATCGTAACCCCGTCCAATGATCTGCGGGAGTGTCTTGTCTGCCCGGTTTTGCGGTGGCGATCTGCTGGTTTCCGTCGTTTCCCCGCCTCCCCGCCGACAATTGAGGCCCCAACGCAGTGAGGGGTACATTGCTCGCCATCCCCACGTGCACACTGGAGGCTTCCCCACGGCATTTCAGGCGGAGCACATCTGCAAACTCTGGCTGGGCCACGGCGTCCCTGTCTCCCATGGTTCCAGTTCCTGACCGACTACGAGAATGCCGACAGAGCAATCACGGTGGGGACGGACTCGGGCTTCATCTTCTCCGCTTTCGGCTTCGAGTACGTCCAGGAGTTGGAGATGCTCCGGAGCTCAAACAGAAGGCAGCGGGAACTAATCTTCAAGCTTCAAGTATTAACAAGAAGTGGGCGAGGCCGCCGTGTTCCATTTCTGGTCTTCTGGCGTCGGCCCGCCGGAGAGAGGAGGCGAGACCTCCGACCCGCGCCTGGAATTGCGGGGCTGGCCTCAGATTTTCGGCCCTGTCTCGTGAAGATAGAAGGAGCAAAGATGTCTTTCACCGAAACGCCGCCGCTGCACGCTTCGCCCTTCCCCGCGAAGCCCGCTGATACGTCTGTACCGATTCTGGATCCCATCGCAAATCGTTGGAGCCCTTCCCGTTTCGACGATTCCCGGGAGGTGGAATGGGAGGACCTCCTGGCCATCCTCGAGGCAGCACGTTGGGCTCCCTCCAGCTTCGGAGAACAGCCGTGGCGCTTCATCGTGGGCCGGCGGCGAGACCTTCACAGAGAAGTCATGGATTCGGCCCTGTCCAGCGGAAACGCCTATGCCCGGCGGGCAGGCGTCCTGATCGCCACGTTGGCCAAGACCACCTACACCCGGAATGGCCGCCCCAATCGTCACGCCACACACGACACGGGGCTGGCGACGGCGAATCTCCTCCTTGAGGCCACCTCCAGGGGTCTCGTCACGCACCCCATTGGGGGGTTCGACCCTCAGGTCCTGAGAGAGGCCTTCGACATCCCGGAGGACTACGTCCCGGTGGCCATGGTGGCGGTGGGGCACCACGACCCCTCACTGGAGGAAGAGAGACTCATGGCCAGAGAGGACCGACCCAGGCGACGGCGTCCTCTGGAGCAGACCGTGTTCGGCACGAGTTTCGGGAGCCCACTCACGCCTTCAGGCTCACACATCCCGCGCATGGAGCCTGATGAAGGAGGCTGAGTCGGGCCGGTCCGCTCCCGGGAAACAGCACATACTTCTTGCCGCTCCCGGCACCTGTGAAGAGATTGCAGGCGGATGGCGTATTCCTTCTAACAGGTAAGGACTGGAGTCAGCTTGGGACCGGAGGTAGAGCGGGAGCTCATTCGGAAATGCAGGGCGGGTGACTCGAGATTCTATGAGCCCCTGGTTCGGGCCTACGAACAGCCCGGCCTTCGGCTCGCCCTGGGGATGCTCGGGAACCTGGAAGACGCCAAGGACGCCCTGCAGAACGCCTTCGTAAAGGCCTTCGAAGCTCTCGGTCGCTTCGATCTCATGCGCCCCTTCGGTCCCTGGTTCTTTCAGATTCTCAGGAACCAGTGCAGGGATCATCTGAGAAGCAGAAAGGCGCGATTTCGATTGGAGGCCCTGGACGAGCGACTCGAGTTACGGCCCGCGGACCCCGAGAAGGGGCCTGAGCGGCGGAGGGAACGAGCCCGGGCCAGGGAGTTGATCTGGGAGGCCCTGGAGCACATCGGTGAGGAGCATCGGGAGATTCTCATCCTCAAGGAGCTTCAGGGATTTCGATATGGAGAAATCGCCACGATCCTCGAGATTCCCGAGGGGACTGTGGCTAGCCGCCTGTACCATGCTCGGCGGGCATTGAAGGAGGCTCTCATGGAAATGGGGGCCGAGTATCCGTGAGGATGAACCGGTGCCGGAAAAGGTGACCCACGAAGAGTTGATGCGCTACCTCGACGGTGAGGTAGGGCCGGAAGAGCGGAGCCGCATCGAGCGGTCCGTGGAGGGCTCCACGGAGCTCCGCCGGGAACTTGCCGTGTACAAGGCCATGAAAGACGATCTGCAGACTCTGAAGCTGACGGACGGGACGCACCACGGTTCTATCTGGGATTCGGTGAACCGACAACTCGCGAGACCCTTCGGGTGGGTCCTCCTCGTCGTGGGCTCTCTTGTCTGGGCCGCCTACGGGATCTATACCTTCCTCACTTCTCCCACATTCCTTCTGGAGAAGCTCGCCACCAGCGCCGTCGTCATCGGTATCCTTCTTCTCTTCGCCAGCGTGATCAGGGACCGGTATCGAGAATGGCTCACAGACCCTTACCGTGACATACAACGATGATCGTCACCACGACCCTGGAGATTCCTGCCTACACCATCACGGAGAGCTTTGGATTGGTGAGGGGCAACACGATTCGAGCGCGTAACGTCGGAAGGGACATCCTGGCCATCCTGCGGAACCTGGCGGGGGGCGAGGTCCGGGAATACACCAAGATGATGGGGGAAGCCCGAGAGCAGGCCATCGACCGGATGCTGGAGGAGGCCGAAGCTCTGGGGGCCAACGCAGTCGTCGGGGTCCGCTTCCAGACCTCCATGGTGATGCAAGGGGCGGCGGAGATGCTCTGTTACGGCACCGCGGTGCACATCGAACCCACCTGACCCGACGAGGCCGATGACGTCGGGCAAGCTTCTCATCGGCGGGTGCCTGACATCCGCGATCCTGGTCCTGGGAGGCTGCACCACCTTCTCGAGATCCGGCGCCCCGACGCTCCAGGAGGAGATCGATCGGGTAATCCTCTCGCCACCTCTCCATCAGGTCCACTGGGGCATCCTCATCGCGGAACCCGACAGGGACCGAATCCTCTACTCCCGGAACAGTCAACGGAAATTCGTTCCGGCCTCCAACATGAAGATTCTCTCCACCGCCACGGCACTCACCCTCCTGGGCCCCGAGTTTCGGTTCCGGACCGAGCTCTGGGGCGTGGGAGGGTTGGACCGGGCCACCGGCGTGCTGAGAGGGGATCTTGTCCTGAGAGCGGTCGGAGATCCCACGCTCTCCCAGCGGTTCTATCCTTCGGCCGAGGCTCCCCTGGACTCCCTGGCCGCCGGACTCCGAAGAGCCGGAGTCCGGGAGGTCACCGGGTCCTTGGTCGTGGACGTCAGCGCCTGGGATTCCACCACCGTGCCGGGAAGCTGGATGGTTGGGAACCTGAGCGGTTCTTCGGGCGCGACGGGTGGCGCCTTCGCCATCGGAGAAGGAGAGCTGGAGGTGGAGGTGACGGCCGGGCCCGGCGTCGGAGATCCTGCCCACGCGCGCTGGTGGCCCTCGGCGTCCCCTGATTTCTTCTCGGCCGCCTTTGTCACGGCTTCTCCGGACAGCCGTGGAAGGCCCGAGACCCATTACCTCCCGGAGAGCCGGCGACTCCTGCTGGAAGGCGGAATTCCGCTGGGCACCGTGGACACCTTCTCCATTGCTCAGAGAAGTCCGGTGGAGGTAGCCACCTCAGCCCTGATCCAGGCACTGGAGCGACAGGAGATCCGCATCGACAATGCGGTGCGGATCGCCTGGGATCCCGGGCAATCACTGGGCGGGGGCACCTGTGTCACAGGCCGAATGGTGGACTGGGAGGCCCTCGGGGTCCCCATGGAGGAGCGGCGTGCGCCCGTTCCCGGGACGATGGTGCCGGAATGCCCGGACGCCGTAAGGCTCGCCGCCATCACCTCTCCACCGCTGGCCGAAATCGTGGAAGGGATCCTGGAGCCGAGCCAGAACTGGATGACCGAACAGCTGGTTCACGCGTTGGGGATGGAACTCGGCAGGAAAGGGAGCTGGGAGGAAGGCTTCCAGGTCGAGGAGGGCTTCCTCACCCGGGAGGTGGGAGTGGATTCCCTGGATATCCACTATCGGGACGCCTCGGGCCTGTCCGCGTACAACCTCGTGACCCCCAGGGCCATGGTCCAGATCCTGGCATTCATGCGGGACTCGCCCCGCGGCGAGCTTTTTCGGAACGCTCTGGCGGAACCAGGCGAGGAGGACAGCACCCTCGAAAACCGGCTGACGAACCTCGAAGGGCGGGTGTTCGGAAAGACGGGTACCATCAGTCATGTGAACTCCCTGAGCGGATACCTCACGACGGAAAGCGGCAGGGAGATCATCTTCAGCATCCTGACGAACGGCTCCGGTCTTCCCTCCTCGCAAGTCAGGGAAGGAATCGACGCCGTGATTCAGATCGTCGCTCGTCGCTAACGAACCGGAAGCCCCCCAACCCTTCCAGGGCCACGTCCCTCTCCGGATCCCAACACTATTCAACATTCAACACCAAATCAGGTTATACTTATTGCTTCCTCCAATGGCGAGGCACATTCTCCCGCTGCCGGGTGTAACCCAGGGCCCTGAGCCGGGTTTTGCCGGGGGGGGGCAGGGCACGGTTTGAGCAGGTTCGAGACCCGCTGCCCAACCCCCAGGGAGTTCTTGACCTGAGGGGCAGAGGCCCTATGTTATATGAAATAGAGAATCAT
>JASFRP010000175.1:0-6831 GCA_050114895.1 Gemmatimonadota bacterium | reverse complement strand
GACAGCGGCCGCCTCTCCTTTATCTTCCGCACTGCCGGCCGGGACACACGGGACCACATCGAGGGGCTCTTCGAGGAAAGTGTCGACCCGTCGCTCCGCGGATACCTGGATTGGGAAGTGGATTGAGGGACCGGGCCGGCGCGGACGGACCCGGAGGATCCGGACCACGGAGCCAATCCGCGGACGCTGCCTTCACTCCATGAGGGACGGAAAGACATACCGGACCATGAGCTCGTCACAGGGCGGGTTCACCGTGTAGTTCGCGCCGGTGAAGACCACCACCAGGCGGGAAGCGGGAACGACCCAGATCTCCTGGCCGCCCCAGCCCAGGGCTTTGAAGGTGGAGAAGACGCTTCCCGCCGCAGCGTAATCGTTCATCCACCAGAGATACCCGTAGTCGACGGCCCACCCGAGATTGAACCCACGAACCGAGACCCGGCGTTCCACGGACTTCTGCACCCATTCCGGGGAGAGGATCCGTTCCCCCTGCCAGACTCCCTGGTTCAAGTAGAGGGATCCGACCTTGGCCATGCCTCGGGGCGTGATGTAGATGTCGCCGTGGCAGACCGTGAGGCCCGTGAAATGGTGGGGGAAGTTGTAGTTGGAGACGCCCAGGGGGCCGAACAGGTGGTCGTCGGCGAACCGGTCCACCGTCGTGCCGGCGGCCCGGGCCACGAGCTGGCAAAGGACGTTCACGGTCCCGCCGTTGTAGTTGAACACCGACCCCGGTGGGTGCAGGAGCGGTCGGGACAGGACATAGCCGATGGGGTCGGAAGCGTTGTTGAAAGCATCGATGCTGTTCTGCCCTCCCCCCACCGGTGCGTCCCACTCATGCCACTCCAATCCGGAGGTCATGGTCAGCATGTCCCGGACCGTGATGGTCTCTTTCCCCTCGCTGTACCGGGCGTAGTCCGGGAAGAAGTCGAAGACGGGTTCGTCCTCCCCGGCGACGAGGCCCCCGTCGATGGCGAGCCCCACCAGGGCGGAAATGACGCTCTTGGTGGCCGAGTGGGTGTTGTGGCGTGTGGTTCGGCCGAAATCCACGTAGGCACCGAGGAAGTCCTGGCTGTTGTAGCCGAAGTCGTGGCCGGGGAAATACGCCTCGAAGACCAGTCGATCGTCCTTGACGATGACGACGGAATGGACCTCCCGGTATGCCCCCGCCCTGAGGCTGTCCATCATCCGGGTCAGGGGCTCCAGCTGCATCCCCACGGAAGCCAGGGAGGCCGTCTCCCACCCGTCGCCCACCTCCTCGGGAACCGCGTGGAGGTACCGGGCCCGGGCCTCGGCCAGCACCGTGACGCCGGGCCGCTCGAAGAGGGAAGCCACCACCTTGTTCTCCCACACCTCCCCCAGCTCCCACCGGAACCGGGCCTGCCCCGACGCGTCCGTGACGCTGTCCGCCTCCAGGACCCTCCCGGAGCCACCCGGTGTCGAGAAGGCCAGACGGGCCCCCACCAGGGGATCGCCGCGGCCGTCCACCGCCTCCAAGACGATGGCAGCGGGCAACACCGTATTCTGCAGACCGACCTGGTCATCGCCCGAAAGAACGGTGAGGCGTGCGGACCCGGGTCCCGTCGCATCCGAACAGGCGCCGGCCAGGAGAGCCAGAAGGCAAGCCCGGCAAAGAACGCTGCCGAGGGCCGGAAGAGAGTTCTTCATCCCTGCATCCTGACGGTCCGATGTGGAAGTCTCTTTCCCCTTCCATACGACGGAAGGGCTCAGGACTACCAGGGGGGCTCCGGCGCGGCTTGCCGGCGCCTCATGGAGCGGGCCCCTCGAACTCCTCCCCGGAAATGTGCGGGAACCCCATCTCCAGGAGCATCCGGTTCAACTCCGCCAGCTCCCCGGCACGAATCTCTTCCATCCGGGCCTGGTGCTGGGCCAGGAGCCCCTGAAGCCGCTGGTGCACCTCCAGGTGCTGATCCGTCGGCGGGAAGTCCGAGCTCCCGATGTAGCCCGCCAGGCTGGTGATCTTGGCGTAGAGCTGCCGGGGCCAGCGGAGCGCATCCTGCCCCGCGGTCCCGCCGGAGAGCCGGAGGTCGGTGAGCTGCATCTCCAGCTCGATGAGGGCTTCAGCCACCGAGTCGGCCATCGCCCGGACGTCCTCCGTCCCCTCGTCTCCCAAGCGCTCGTCCAGCTCCATGAGCTGGGCCCGGATGATCTCCGCCTCGTTGATGAGGTCCACCACCGCGTTGGCCTCGTCCCGGAGCTGGAGGATGACCTGGAACTGGTTATGGATGTCCGCCACGGAGCCGGCGGAGCTGGGGTCCTTCACCACCTCCAGCGTCCGGGTCAGCTCCCTGTCCCCCCGGGTGAGGCGGACGGTGTAGCGCCCCGGGGGCGCCAGGGGCGAGACCCGCCCCGTCTCCCCGGCCGGTCGCCATCCGTCGTCCCCGATCTCCACGTGGGAGTGCTCCAGCACCGGGGTCCGCATCCGCGGCGTCTCACTGGCCTCGTAGGTGAGATCCCAGAAGGCCCGGTGAAGGCCCGGCTCCGAGCCCGGCGCCCTGGGGGTGGCCACCACCTCCCCGTCCTGGTCCAGAATCTCCAGCTTCACCGGGCCCGCTCCACCCTCCCCCACCCAGTAGTGGAGCGTGGCGCCAGTGCGGGGGTTCTCCCCGGCCCCGGGGTCCTCGGGCTGGCTCACGGAGGCCTCCCTTCGCCGGAAGCGATAGGCGGGCCGGGGGGTGAGAAGGTGGAGGTCGGCGTCCATGACCTCGTCAAAGAGCTGCTGGAGAGGAGTAATGTCGTCCAGGATCCAGAACCCACGGCCGTAGGTGGCCACCACCAGGTCATTGAAGCGCTCCTGAATGGTAAGCCAGTAGACGGGAGCATGGGGCAGGTTGTTCTGGAGGGGGGCCCATCCCCCGCCGTCATCGAAGGAGACGTAGAGGGCGTTCTCCGTGCCGAGATAGAGGAGGCCCGGACGGACCGGATCTTCCCGGATCACATGGACGTAGCTGAAGACGCTCTTCGGGATTCCCGCGGTGAGGGACGTCCAGCTCTCCCCGTAGTCGGTGGTCTTGTAGGCGTAGGGGTCCGGGTTCCCCACCTGGTGGAAGTCCACGGAGATGTAGGCGGTGCCCGGGGCGTACCGGGAGGGCTCGATGTTGCTCACCGTGCCCCAGGGAGGGAGGTCGGGGATGTTCTGGGTGACGTCGGTCCAGCTCCCGCCCCCGTCCCGGGTGACGTGGACCAGCCCGTCGTTGGACCCGGTCCAGATGACCCCCTCCTCCAGGGGGGACTCGGCGATGGCGAAGAGGACCGCGGCGTAGGTGGGGCTGGCGTCGTCCGGCGTCAGGCCCCCCGTCTTCTCCTGCTTCGACTTGTCGTTGGTGGTGAGGTCCGGGCTGATGACGGACCAGCTCTGTCCTCCGTCGATGGTCTGGTGCACGTGCTGGCTTCCCACGTACACCCGGTTGTGGTCGTGGGGAGAGATGGCCACCGGGAAGGTCCACTGGAAGCGATACCGGAGCTCCCCGGCGGGCCACCCCTCCGGGTTATCGGGCCAGACGCTCACGTTCCGGGCGTGCCCCGTGTTCACGTCGTACCGATCCAGGATCCCCTCGTAGCACCCTGACCAGACGATGTTGTTCTCCACCGGATCCGGGATGGCGAACCCCGATTCACACCCTCCCACCGAGTGCCAGGCTCCGATGGGGATGCTCCCCCCGGTGAGGCTGTTGCTGGGTCCCCGGTGCGACGCGCCGTCCTGCCGGTTCCCGTACACGAAGTATGGAATCTGATTGTCGGTGTAGACGTGGTACATCTGGGCGATGGGGAGGCGGGGCCGGAACCAGCTCTCCCCCCGGGTGGTGGAGATGCTCACGCCCCCGTCGTTACCCACCACCATCCGGTCCGGGATCAGGGGATCGATCCACATGTCGTGGTTGTCCCCACCGGCGGAGCCCCGGGTCACGGTCAGCCCCCCGTCCAGGGAGGTGGTATGGCTGGTGGCCAGGAAGTGCACCTCGTCCCGGTCGTCCGGGGCCACTACCACCCGGGAGTAGTAGTTGGGACGCTGGACCAGGGTGTGGTCGGCATTCACCATCCTCCACGTCCCCCCGCCGTCGTCGGAGCGCCAGAGGACCCCCTGGTGGTCCTCAAGGGGGGCGAAGTCCCGGTTCGAGTTGGTCTCGATGAGGGCGTAGACCCGGTCCGAATCGTCGGGGCTCATGCCCACCACGATCTTCCCCAGGGGCGGCTGGGGAAGTCCGTTCCCCTCCAGGCGCTCCCAGGTGTCCCCCCCGTCTTTCGATCGGAACAGCCCCCCTTCCCCTCCGCTCTGGCGGCCCCAGGTCCAGATGATCATCTGCCAGGTCCCGGCGAAGAGGATCTCCGGGTTGTTGGGGTCCATGATCACGTCCGAGGCCCCGGTGTTCTCATCCACGAAAAGGACCCTCTCCCAGCTCTCCCCGCCGTCGCTGGTGCGGAACACGCCCTTCGTCTCCTGGGGTCCGTAGAGATGGCCCAGGACCGCAACGAAGACGATGTCCGGGTTCCGGGGGTGAATGACGATACGGCTGATTCGTCCGCTCTCCGCCAGCCCCATGTGGGACCAGCTCTTCCCCCCGTCCGTGGTCTTGTAGACCCCGTTCCCGATGGAGACGTTGCTCCGGATATGGGCCTCCCCGGTACCGGCCCACACCACGTTCGGATTGGTGGGATCGATGGCCAGGGCCCCGATGGACTGGGCCGGCTGGTCGTCGAAAACCGGCTCCCAGTGTACCCCGCCGTCCACCGTCTTCCATACGCCCCCGGAGGCCGCTCCGATGTAGTAGAGGTTGGCGTCACCGGGGACCCCCACCACGGCGCTCACGCGGTTCCCCACGGGACCGATGTGGCGGTAGGGGAGGTCGTCGAAGAACCCCTCCCCGAGTTGGGCGAAGTCCTGTGCCGCAGCTCCCGGGCCCGCCACCAGGAGGAGGCTCAGCAGGAGGAAACGCGGTCGAAGGAGGCGGAGAGGAAGGGGCGGGCGAGACATGGGGGATCTCCTTCCGACGCTGGGGCCAGGGGCGAGCCGGTTTCCCGAGGGGACCCGAGGAACAGGGCGGAAAGACCGGCCGGTTCCCGGCGCGGGTCCACAGACCGGGTGCGAGAGCGGAAAGTAGGCAGAAGGAGGGGGCGCCGCAGCCCAACAGCAGCCGTCCCGCGTCGGCGCGCCCGCCCTTGGTGCACTGTGCGGACACCTCCGGCGACGCATTGGAGGGTGTTTCACGCCGCGCATGGAGCGTTCCGCGGAACGTTCCAGCGACGATGGCGTACGGGAGATCGGTCATCACCCCCAGATCCGCCCCGGCCTTCTTCTCGTTCCAATGCAAACAGGTCGACGGCGCACAAAACCCTTGACAATCGAAGCCGATGTTCGGTTTTTATTCGGTATCTTTCGCCATGACCCAACACGAGGAGGACGACAACGATGAACGGCGCCATGTGGCTTCCCGAGTTCGACCAGGAGATGGCCAACACCCGGAAGATGCTCGAGGCCATTCCGAACGAGCACCTCGATTACCGACCCCATGACAGGTCCTGGACGCTCCGTGAGCTCGCGGGCCACCTGTCCAACATCCCCAGCTGGACCGAAGTCACGCTGACCACCACCGAGCTGGACATGGACCAGGACTGGTCCCGGGAGGAGCCGGCGAACAGGGAGGGGATCGTGGCGGAGTTCGACGGGCACGTCGCCGACGCGCGGCCCGTCCTGGAGGCTGCCAGCGGCGAGGACATGATGGTCCCCTGGACCCTCAAGACCGGGGACCAAGTGCACTTCACTCTGCCTCGGGCCGCTGTCTTCCGCTCCTTCGTCCTGAGCCACATGATCCATCATCGGGCCCAGCTGGGCGTATACCTCCGCATGCTCAGCGTGCCGGTGCCCGGGATGTACGGCCCCTCGGCAGACGAGACGACGTAGGGCGGCGGCGGTTCCCGGCTCAGTTGCCTTTCTCGTTCGTGACGAGCCGCTCCTCCAGCCAGGCCGCCGGGTCGCTCTGCCCGGCGGCCTGCCGGATGTCGCCCATGCGAGACTGCACCAGATAGTCGTCGACTCCGCCGGTGAGGAGAGCAGCGGCGGACCCCACGTCGTAGTAGATCCCCACCCAGTCCTCGTCGTTCAGCTCCGTGAGGGTGGGCCCGTAGATGGCCAGGATCTCCACGGTCCTGTGTCTCAGCGTATCGAGGTGCTCCCGGTACGTCGTGCGAGCCGCCATCGCAACCGTGTCGGCGGCCGGCTCGCGGAGGGCAGCCGTCGGCATGCTGACGAACGCCCGAGCCGTATTCATGCGCCCGTTCTTGCGGAAGATGACGCCATACCCCGGCACGTATTGGGGCTCCGCCGATCCGCCGAAATACACGCTCCAGGCGTCCCCTTGCACGTTCTCAGCCGGGGCACCGGGCCGGAGGGAGGTGTCGATGATCCCGCTCATGATCCGGAGTTGGGTGCGCAGGCGTTCGGACATCCCGGTCTCCCCGGCGGAGACCTGGATGGCGCTCCGGTTCGTCGCGAGGTTCGTGCCCTGGAGGGCGTCTGCCTTCACCGTCATCGTCACCTTTTCGGAATCCCCGCCGCCGAAGTCGGCGATGAAGGTGACGGACTCTCCAGGTCCGGCTCGGCGCAGGGTGCTCCCGTACCCGGCGATGGCGTCTCTGAGGGCGTCTGAGAGTCGCTGGCGGTACTCGGCAGCCCACACCACGCCTTCCCCGGAACGGATATCCTCCCGCCGGAGGCGCTCGGTTCCTCCCTGCACGCTCACCGCGACATTGTAGAAGGAAGAGGCAGAGCCAACCGGCCAGCGGACGGTGAAGAGATAGCCGTATCCCTGCATATAGAAG
>JASFRP010000174.1:0-6832 GCA_050114895.1 Gemmatimonadota bacterium | reverse complement strand
GCGACTCCAAGAGAGGCAGAACCGCTGGGGCCAGCAGGGGGTGATGCGGGCTCCCGACAGGCCGGCGATTCGGGCCAGAGCCGCCATCTCCGGAATCCGGAAGGAGGCCAGGACGGAGCGGGGTCCGTCCACCTGGGCCACGCGGGACCGGGAGAGAAGCCTCAGCGTGCTCCAGGCCAGACAGTAGCCTGCCCGCGTCCGGAGGAGATCCTGAACCAGGAGGGTGCGCCCGGCCCCCGCCATGCCGGCCAGGAGGCCAACCACCTGGTCCTCCGTGAGGTGGTGAAGGAAGAGGGTGGAGCAGACCAGGTCATACCCCGAAGGAATGGGGGAGCCGAGGGCATCCAGCTCGAAAAAGGTGACCTCCACTCCTGCCCGTGACGCCTGCTCTCGGGCGAAAGTCAGAGCCCGGGGGCTGACGTCGCACCCGTGGGCATCCAACGGAATACCTACCCTTGATGCCCGGCGTTTCAATTGCCGGATCGTGTCTCCGCCCCCGCAGGCCACGTCCAGAAGCCGAAGGGGACGGGAGCCCGCATCGGCTGCCTGCCGGCGGATCTCGTTCCAGATGCGGCCTGCCGTGAGCGAGAGGCAGTTCACCAGGGCCAGGGCCCTCAGGGCCCGGCGGTGCTCCATGGGATCAAGCCCCGGTTCGTCCATGGCCTCTCCCTGAAGCACGCGCCGGGACAGGTCGGGGGCAGAGAAAGGTGGCAAGAATGCGGCTCCTGGACGAAGACCCCCGGGACCTCATGTGTCCCGCGCAAGGGCGATGGAGATGAGGCTATCTCAACCCCGAAGGGAATGGAAGGAGCCCGGGGGGCTCATGCAAGCCCCCCGAGCCTTGAGGAGGACCATTCACCGCGTCTGAAAGGTGATGGGCAGCCGGATCCAGACCGGGACCCGCCGGTCTCGATTGAGGGCCGGGGTGAACTCGATGATGGGCGCGATCCGCAGCGCCGCTTCGTCCAGCGCTCCGTGGCCGGAGCTCTCCGCCAATACCGAATTCCGGACGACCCCCTCTTCGTCGATGAAGAAGTGGACGATCACGGTTCCACCGATTCCCGCGTCCCGGAGGAGAGGTGGATATTCCCGCTCCATGGCTCGGGCCAACTCGTCCCGGTTCCGGATATCGGGCTGAACCGTGAAGGGGGTGAAGGTCGGAGCCGCCGAGATGTCCGTGGTGGTGGTCTCCGTTGGGGGTGGCGGGAGGGCCTCCACCGGGTTGTCCTCGAAGGTGGTGGGGGCAATGGTGACGTCCTCGTTGATCTCCGCAGCGGTCATGACCGGAGTGGCGGGGCGGGCGATGGCCTCAGGGGGGGGAGGAATCTCGATCTCCGGCGGGAGCTCGATGGCGGTGAGCTCCTCCGCCGAGTAGGAGACGTCGGCCGCCGTCATCTCCGGCCAGAAGTAGAACAGGGAGAAATGGAGCAGGGCGGCGAGGATCATCGATCCCCAGAACCAACTCGTGAACGATCGTTTGAAGCGTTCGTTCGCTGTGAGGGAGTCGCCGAGGGGTGCCTCGGCCAAGGGGTGCTCTCCGGGATTCATGACGTGGCTCCTCCTCGTGGCGATTCGAGTCGTCTGTCCCGGGGGGCATCGTTACAGTCGGTTCGTTGAAGCCTCTTCCTTTCCATGGGATACGACGGCTGGCCCCGGGGCTTTCCGTGATCCCCCCCCGCCGCCTGCAACTTTCTTCGCTGTGCACCAGTCCAACCAGTTGCCTAGAGATTCTAGGCAACCGGGCCCGCCACCTGCCGGCCGCTCGTCCGGTGGCCCCGGGCCGTTCGGAACCCCCAGGGCCGGCGCTGTTCTCGATGCTCCGGAGAGACCATGACCCACGCGAAGGCTGAGATTCTGAAGGGCACCCTGGACATGCTGATCCTGGGCTCCCTCGCCCGGGGCCCCAAGCACGGGTACGGGATCGCCCAATGGCTGGAGGAGGCCAGCAGGAGGCTCCTCCAGATAGAGCAGGGCTCTCTCTACCCCGCGCTCTACCGGATGGAGGAGAGAGGCTGGATCTCTGCACGGTGGGGGCTCACCGAGCTGAACCGGAGAGCGAAGTTCTACTCCCTCACCGCCCGGGGCCGGGAGCAGCTCGAGGCCGAGGCGAAGGGTTGGGAGAGACTGGTGGAGGCGGTCACGCTGGTGCTCCATCACAGGCTGGCGTAGGAAGAGGGCAGGAGGAGGCCATGGCCCTGGCGCCGGGGTTCAACGCCTGGACTCGACTCTGGTCGAGCTTGACCCGCCGTGGGATGGAGCGGGAGGTCCAGGAAGAGCTCGCCTTTCACCTGGAGATGCTCGAGGGAGAGCACCGGAGTCGGGGGATGACCCGGGCCCAGGCCCGTTTCCTCGCCCTCCAGCGGTTCGGGGATTTCCGGCGGATCAGGAAGAAAGCCGTCCAGACCAAGAACGCCTACAGACGGAAGAAACGGAGAAACGTGTCCATGGACGACTTGATGCAGGATTTCCGATACGCGATCCGGGGCCTTCTGAAATCTCGGGGGTTCACGGCGGTGGTGCTCCTGACCCTCACGGTGGGGATCGGTGCCACCGTGGCCATGTACGGCGTCCTCCACGCCGCCCTGAGGCAGGCACTCCCCTTTTCGGAGCCGGACCGCCTCGTATTCGTGAACACCACCATCGGCGGGAACCCCAACCTGACGTCTTTCCCCGACTACCTGGACTACAGGGACCAGAGCGAGTCCTTCGAGGCGCTGGGGGCCGTGATGGGTTTCACTCTCCCGGTGACGGTGACGGGAACGGAGGAGCCGGAGCGGGTGCCCATGTCTTTCGCCACGGGGAACCTCTTCGAGGCCCTGGGCGTTCGCCCCGTCCTGGGCCGGACCTTCTCGCCCGAGGAGGCGGCCCCCGGGGGTGAGCCGGCCATGATCCTGAGCTACGGCTACTGGCAGCGAAGGTTCGCCGGATCCCCGGACGTGCTGGGTCAGACGGTGAACCTGAACGGCACTCCCGCGCCGGTGGTGGGGGTGATGCCTGCTGATTTTCACCTGCTCTTCGACGCGGAGGCCTGGCTGGCCGGCGCCGACGGAGGCCCCATGACGGGGATTCGCAGGTATCACAACTGGTTCATGATCGGACGTCTGAAGGAGGACGCCACCGTGTCCTCGGCGCAGGCCGAGCTGGAGCTGGTGGCCCGGAACCTGGAGGAGGCGTATCCCGACTCCAACACGGGGAAGAGCGTGCTCGTGGAAGACCTCCATGCCTGGATGGTGGACGACTACCGGCAGACCCTCTTCCTCCTCATGGGGGCCATCGGCCTGGTCCTCCTCATCGCATGCGGGAACGTGGCCAGCCTCCTCATGGCCAGGGGGTCGGCCCGAGCCACGGAGATGGCCGTTCGGACGGCGCTGGGTGCCGGGCGGGGCCGGCTCGTCCGTCAGCTCCTCACGGAGAGCTTCGTCCTGGCGCTGGTGGCCGGGGGTCTGGGCGTGCTCGCCGCCGTATGGCTGCAGGATCTGATCCTGGGGTACGTGGAGCTGGACATCCTGGGGATCCAGGAGCTGGGCCTCTCCTCGTCGGTCCTGGGATTTGCCCTCGTCCTCTCGCTGGCCACGGCCATTCTCTTCGGCACCATTCCGGCCCTGGCGGTCGCCAGAGCCCAGCCGGCTCAGGATCTGAAGGAGGGCGGAAGGGGAAGCACCACAGGGGGAGCGAAGTTCAGAAGCGGTCTGGTGGTGCTCCAGGTGGCCGTGTCCGTGATCCTTCTCATCGGCTCGGCCCTCCTTCTGCGGAGCTTCGGTCGGCTGGCGGGGGTGGATCCGGGATTCGATCCGGAGGGGATCCTGGCCGCCGAGGTGTCTCTTCCGGCGGCGCGGTACGAGGAGGCCGACGCACGATTCCGATTCTTTACGGACCTTCGAGAGAGCATCCAGGCTCTGCCGGGGGTCGAATCCGTAGGGATGATCGATCGTCTCCCTATCCGGAACCCTGGGAACAACGTGGCCCTCTGGGCTCCGGAGCGGCCGCCGCCCACCAACAGCGAGGCCCATTACGCATTTCAGCGGATCGTCACACCTGGATACTTCCGGTCCATGGGGGTGCCGGTCGTGGCGGGCCGGGGCTTCGATGACACGGATGTGGCAGGTGGACCGGCCGTCATCATTCTGAGCCAGGCTTCAGCAGACACCACCTTTCCCGGGGAATCCCCCCTGGGACGTCAGGTAGCGGTGGACCTGGGAGGGGACGAGCCGGCTCTCTTCGAAGTCGTTGGGGTCGTGGCGGACCAGCACCTCTCCTCTCTCAGGAATCAGGCCAGGCTCGCGATGTTCTTCCCCTACGACCAGCGTCGGGCCTACACCATGCAGCTGGCAGTGAGGACCCGCAGTGATCCTACCACACTGATTCGGCCGATCCAGGAGCGCCTCTGGGCCCAGGACCGGGAGATCCCTCTCTCGGATGCGGAATCCATGACGGAAGCGTTGGCCTCGTCGGTCTCGGGGTCCAGGGCCATGGCGACCATGCTGGGGCTGTTCAGTGTCGTGGCCCTCCTTCTCTCTGCCCTGGGCCTCTACGGGGTCCTGGCGTATTTCGTCACGAAGCGAGTCCACGAGATCGGCATTCGCATGGCCATGGGTGCCTCGGCGGGAAGGGTAGCGAGGCTCATCCTCGGTCGTGGGATGATCCTGGTGACCCTGGGGCTCTTCATCGGCCTTTTCGGAGCGTTGGGTGCCGGGGGGCTCATGGAGGGGTTCCTCTTCCAGACCGATGTCAGAGATCCCGTCACATTCGGCGGCGTGAGCCTCTTCTTCGTCCTGGTGGCCCTCTTTTCCTGCTCCATCCCGGCGTGGCGGGCCCTGCGGGTGGATCCCATGGTGGCTTTCCGGGCCGAGTAGGTGTCCGGTCCGGGACCGGAAGTCCGCATCTGGTGGATGCACAGATCATCCACCTTCCGGCTTCCGGACCGTTCTGGCCCGAAATCCGGGGCGGAATTGCCGGAGAAACACCATGCTAAGCAAGCGGAGTCTCTTCTCCCCTCTCACGATTCTCCCGGCGGCGCTGCTCCTGGCGGCCCCCGTGCAGGGACAGATGGCGAGCAGTGGCCTCCAGGAAGTAGTGATCCGGACCCGGGACTACCAGTTCGAAGCGCCCGCGGTCGTACGGAGTGGCCCCACGCACATAGAGCTCATCAATGAAGGACCGGACTTCCATCACGTTTGGCTGGTTCGGCTCCTGGACGGGAAGACCGTCGAGGACCTGAAGGCGTTCCTGGCCGGCGGTGATGCGGCCCTTCCGGACTGGGCCGTGGACGAGGGGGGTCCGAACACCCCGGACCGCCCCGGCGAGGAGACGTCGGTGTACATGGACCTCAAGCCTGGGAACTACGCCATGATGTGCGTGATCCCGGCGGCGGTGGACGGATTGCCACACATCGCCCACGGAATGATCCAGGGTCTCGAGGTGGTGGAGTCGGCGTCGCCGGATGATCCTGCCGCCTTTCCCAAGCCCGACATGACCATGACCCTGGACGACTACAGCTTCGGTCTTAGCAAGCTCATCACGCCCGGCGAGCACACGATCCGTGTGGTGAACGATGCGAACCAGGCCCACGAGGTCGTGGTGGTGAAGCTGGCGGAAGGGAAGACCGCCCAGGATTTCGTCCAGTGGGTCGGGACCGTCCCACGGGAGAAGGGGAACGAGCCCGGTGAGATCCTCGGCGGCGTCACCGGGATCTCCAAGGGCGAGTTCAACATCTTCACCATGGATTTCGAGCCCGGAAGGTACGCTCTTCTCTGCTTCGTCCCGGATGCCGGGGATGGAATGCCCCACTTCATGCACGGCATGGTCCAGGAATTCACCGTGGGTTGAGGGAGATCCGGATCTCCCAACACAAACCGGCGGCGTGGGGCCGCCGGGGGCGGGTGCCCGCCTCCCACTCCGTTTGTCGGGAGGCGGTCCCTGTCCGAATACTCCCCGCACCCTCCACCGAAGCCCCCGGGCCAACTCCCGGGGCGCCGTGGCCTCTCTTTCCGAGTGGGCCCCGGGGCGTCATTGGTCTATCTTCAATGATCGGGCCCCCCCTCCTGTCCGAAGGGAAGACGAGGGATCTGCCGGTGAGGCCCTGAACGCCGGGGTCTGGGTGGGCCTCCGCCGGGATGTGATCCCCCAGGAAAGGAAAGGACGTCCGTGCCTTCTCTCGAAAGGAGGCTAGGCCCTTTTCCAGCCACCAACCTGGTCATCGGCGACATGATCGGGGCGGGGATCTTCACGACTTCGGGCCTCCTCATGGCGGAGCTGGGGAGCCCGGTCCTGATGCTGGCGCTCTGGCTCGCCGGTGGATTCCTGGCCCTCTGTGGGGCCCTCTGCTACGGGGAGCTCGGCGCCGCCATGCCCCGGGCCGGCGGGGAATACGTCTACCTGGGCGAGCTCTTCCACCCCCTCCTGGGGTTTCTCACCGGCTGGGTTTCCTTCTTCGCGGGGTTCTCGGCGCCCCTTGCCGCCATCTCCATGGGGTGTGGGGAGTATCTCACCGGCACCTTCTCCGGACCGGTGGACTCGGGGGATCCCGCCATCCGGGTCAAGGCTCTGGCAATCCTCATCATCGCGTCCCTGGCTGTGGTTCACCTCCGGGGTATGAAGTTGGGCGCCCGGGTCCAGAACGCCCTGACGGTGGGGAAGGTGATGTTGATCCTGGGCCTCGTGGCTGCGGGGTGCACGGCGGGTGAGGGAACCCTGGGTCACTTCGCGGGTGGGTCCCCGGTTGCGGGGGAGGGTTGGGGCTGGAAGGTCGCCGGCCTCTCCCTCATGTGGATCATGTTCGCCTACAGTGGGTGGAACGCTGCGGGGTACGTCGGCTCCGAGATCAGGGATCCGG
>JASFRP010000173.1:0-6838 GCA_050114895.1 Gemmatimonadota bacterium | reverse complement strand
CGGAGAGGGACTCCACGTAGCGACGCTGGCCCTCCGCGTAGATGGTGTCGAAGGCCAGCGACGATTTCCCCGAGCCCGAGAGCCCCGTGATGACCACCAGGCTCTCACGGGGAAGCTCCAGATCGATGTTCCGGAGGTTGTGCTCCCGGGCGCCACGGATGATAAGGGATTCTCGAGCCATAGCCAGGTAGAATAACCCCGACGAGGCGTCGGGTTCAATCCGAGGTGTCCACCAAAAACACGCGGTGGGACCGGACCTCCTCCGCAGAGCTCGGCGGGCGCCTCCCTATCCTCAAGGATCAGGAGCCCCTCGCTTCTACCCCTCCCAGGCCCGGTCCACGATCTCCCTGGCAAGCAGGTCCATGGGAAGGAGCACCGGAAGCGGGAGCTCGGCCCCCTCCAGGGCCAGCTCCACCTCCGTGCAGCCGGCGATGACGGCGGCAGGCGCCGGATCCAGGGTTTCCAGGGCCTCCAGCAACTTCCGCCGGGGCCCCTCCACCCCGTCTTCCACTTTCACCTGATAGATGGCCCCCATCACCAGCTCCTCCTGGGCCTGATCCGCAGGGGTCACGAGAGGGAAGTCCCGGATACGGTCGTGGTAGATGCGGGCCTGCCGGGTTCCGGTGGTGGCCAGGAGGGCGATGGGAGTGGCGGGGGGAAAGCGCCCCGCGAGCTCCCGGCCCACCAGGCCGATCATGTCCAGGACCTCGACATTCACGGATTCGCGGACCGCGGGGAGGAAGGCGTGGGCGGAATTGCAGGGGATGGCCAGGAGCTCGGCCCCCCAACGCTCCAGCTGGCGGGCCGACTCCTGGAGCATGGGAACCGGCGATGGGCCGGTCCCGAGGATGGCGGCGGTTCGGTCCGGAATCTGCGGTCGGCTGTCAACCAGCATCCGGATGTGCTCCTGCTCATTCCGTACCGGGGTGCTCTCGGTGATCTTCCTCATGAGATCCACCGTGGACATGGGGCCCATTCCTCCCAGGATCCCGACAACCTTCGACATGTTCTTCATCCCATGAAGCTGAAGCGGGGCCCGACGGGCCCCGCTGGGGAAAGGGTCAGCCGGCGCTCCGCCGGGCTTGCTCCCGCAACCGGGCCACACGCTCCGCCGTATCCGGGTGGGTCCTGAACAGCCCGAGCATGACGCCCCGGCTCCCGGCCAGAGGGTTCACGATGGCCAGATGGGCCGCCGCCGGGTTCACCTGCATGGGGATCCGTTTGGCAAAGCCCTCCAAACGCTCCAGGGCGCCGGCCAGGGCCAGGGGGTTCCCGGCGATCTCGCCACCGGTCCTGTCCGCCTGAAACTCGTTCTGGCGGCTGATTGCGAACTGGATGACCATGGCCGCGATGGGGGCCACGATGGACATGATCAGGAGGCCCAGCGGGTTCCGATCGTCGTCCCTCCCGCCGGCGAAGATGGCGGCCCACCGAGCCATGGTGGCCAGGATCCCCACAGCCCCCGCCATGGTGGCCGCCAGGGTACCCGTAAGCATGTGGCGATGCTTGACATGGGCCAGCTCGTGGGCGATCACGCCCTCGAGCTCATCCGGTGGCAGGGCCCTGAGAATTCCGGCCGTGACACAAACCACCGCCTTCTCGGGGCTGCGACCGGTGGCGAAGGCGTTCGGCTGCTCCGAGGCGGCGATAGCTACCACGGGCATGGGTAGCTGGGCCCGCTGCCGAAGCCGGTCCACCATGCGATAGAGCTCCGGTGCGTCCTCCGGCCCGATGATCCGGGCGCGGTACATCCGGAGCACCACGCGGTCACTGAACCAGTACATCCCGAAGTTCATGGCGGCGGCCAGGATGAACACCAGGATCGCCCCACCCTGCCCCCCGAAGTACCCCCCGAACGCGGCAAGGAGGGCGGTAAGGCCCGCCATCATGACGAAGACCTTTGTGAGCTGCATTTTCATTCCCCAGGTTGACGGTTGCGCCCAGGAAGACGTCCCTACCACCGGGCCGCACGGTTCGTGGCGTCGAGAGCTCCCCAGGTGTTATCGGACGGCCTTCCATCCATCGCCCATTGGATACCCCTCGGGCCAAAGTGTGGTTTCCCCTGACCCTCCGCGCCACCTCCCGCCCAGGGGCCACGGCGGCTCAGCACGCCCACTCCCGCCGGGAGGCCGCGGCGGCTCAGTACCCCCACTCCCGTCGGGAGGTCGCGGCGGCTCAATACCCCCACTCCCGCCAGAAGAAGAGCCCCAGGACCTTCTTGGATTTGAAATCCGCGGATCGGAAGAGGGGGCTTCGGGCGAAGCGGTCCTCGATGAAGCCGTCCAGCGTCCAGAAATCCGCCAGGCGCCACTCCAGCCGGAGCCCCGCGAACTGGTCTTGCTGACCCGTCCCCAGGCTCGTGAGGGGACGCCACATAATGGCGGCAAATACGTCCTGGGTGAGGTACTGGCCGATCTCCACCTGGGTCGTGGACACGGTGCCGTACCACGCGGCGTTCGCCGCCAGGGGATCGGCATACTCACCCTGGCTGATGGCCAGATAGTCGAGGCCGAAGTCCCGGGCCACCACGGAGCTCAGTTGGCTGCCAACGGTACCCAGAGTGAAGTTCAAACCCGCTCCCCCTGCCGCCCCCAGGAGAGACCCCGCCGCCCCCTGCACATAGCGATTCTGGCCCGACGCCAGGGCATAGGAGGGTCGCCCGAAAATCAGGTAGCTGACGAGATCCGACTCCGCGATCCCGTATGCCGCGTTCGAGGTCAGGGATACACGGGGACTCAGGAGGGTCCCGCCCACGTTCGCGGTGATCTCCAGGTTCTCCTCGGGGGTCCGGACACGGTGCATGGCCTGAATGTCGAGATTCGGATCCACTCCCGGCGTGCCGATGAAGCTCACCGTCCCCTGCCGGACCTGGAACTGCCGGCCCAAAACGGTATACACTCCCCGAACAGCCTCCAGCTCCCCTACCATTGCCAGATCGCGCTCCGTGCGGTCCCAGAACACCTGGAGCTCCCCGTCCATCTCCACGTTGAGGTCCTGTCCCCGGAGCCAGCTGTCCCGGGCCATGGAGACGTCCACCGCCAGCATCAGGTTCTGGAGGAAGGGGTTCTGGCTCGCCTGGACGACGGGCCTCAGGGCCGCTTCGTCCTCCACTACGTCCATGAACCTCGGGTCCGAAAGGTCGACGACCTCTGCGCTTCGGGCCAACTCTTCCACCATGAGGACGCCTCGCTCCACGGTGAGGCTCCCCTCCACCCTGGGCCTTCGATAGCTCTGGAGGACATGGATCTCCCCGGAAATCCGAGCCTGGACGTCTCTTCTCTGGACGGCCAGGAGGTTCGTCGCGTCCACGGTAAGATCGAGGGGGGGATCCGAGATGGGGTGTAGCGTCACCGTCCCCGTGACCCGGGCGGTACCCTCGGACCGCAGCGTGCCGTCCACGTCGACGGTGCCATCGGGGTTGAGGACGAATGCTGCCTCCACATCCTGGTAACGAACCCCCAGGGCGGGGAGAAGGACTGAACCATTGGACAGATCGACCGTCCCGTCCGGTGCCAGCTCGTCCGGTGTACCCCCCAGGTGGACCTGGCCGGAAAGGCCCCCCTTCACCTCTTCCAGCGCCTCCACCACTACCAGAGCGAGGGGCGCGGGGAAGGAGTCCACCGCGATGGTGAGATCGACAGGTTCCTGGGGAATCCGGGACCCCTCGGGGTGTAGTCGCAGATCGGCAGGAAAACTCCCTTCCATGGCCAGGACCTGGCGCCCCCCCTCGGACGCCCAGGCTTCGCCTCCCAGGAGCTGGTCATCGTACGTGAACTCCGCGTCCACGCCCGCCAGCGTGAACTGCCCGTAGCGGAGGGAATCGCCGGAGAACCTCCCCTCCAGGGTGGGATCCTCGGCCGTTCCTCCGAGCCTTACTCGAAAGTCCAGAACTCCCTGGATGGAATCCTCGGTTTGGGTCATGCGGGCGAGGCGCGCGACGTTCAGCTTCTCCACCTCCAGGTCGAATTCCCCTTCACCCTGGAAGGGGAGAAAGCCGTCGGCCTGGATCCTCATCTGCCCCGTTCCGGGTCTTATGAGCTGAAAATCCCTTACCTGGACGCCCTGAGGGCTCCACGCGAAGGAGGTGGGGCCGCCGAGGTTCCACCGAATGGTGTCGAAACGCACGATGAGCTCGTCCAGGTTCACCGAGCCCCCCAGGGAGTCCACGGCGAAGGTCCCCCTGGCCCGGTATTCTTCCCCCTCTCCTCGCTGGGCCAGGAGCCGCACCCGACCGGTTCCTTTCCCGAGGTCCGCCTCCACCTCTCCCCCCCGAAACACCAGGCCCCGGACCGCCAGAGAATCCACTTGAAAGAGACCCTGGATGCGCCGGCCGTCCCCCGGGAAGTCCTGGGCGGAGAATGTGAGCTCCCCCGCCCGGAGATAGTCGGTGCGATACCGCAGATCCCGGAGGGACACGCTCCCCTCCCCCGAGAAGCTCTCCAACCCGCCCCGGATACGGGCCTGACCCCGGACGCGCCCTTCCACCGCCACTTCCACCGCCGTGGGGATGGTGTCCAGATCCGCTCCCTCGAGGACCAGAAGGTCCCGATCGAAATCGGTGAGGTCCTCCATGACCACCGGGACCTCCCCCATGAGAAACGGCCTCAGGCCCTCCAGAGATTCGCTCTCCACCTCCAGGTCCAGCTCGCCGGGAGGGGCTGAAGAAAGGAGAGCCAGATCTCCCTCCGCCCTCAGGCGCCCCAGGCTGGTCTCGGCCATGGCTGCGTCGAGCTGGACGGTCCCACCCCCGACCCGAGCCACCAGGGCAGCCGTATCTACTCGCACAGTGCCCAGGTCACCCCGCCGAAGATAGACCTCCAGATCCCCCTCCAGGGAGTCCAGCGTCGCCCCTCGCCCGGAGGCCACGAGCCGACCGGTGAGGCGGGTGGGTTCGGGCGCGTTCGGGAGGAGGCTGGAGAGGAGGAATTCCTGGAAGTCAGAGTCCACAGAGTAGCGACTGGTCGGGTTTCGAGCATCAAAGTGGGCTTCCAACCCCAACGGCCCTGCGGATGTCAGGAGCTCCGCCTCCAGGGTCAGGTCCGAGAGATACCCCCGGACGGAAACCGGTCCGGACACCTCCCCGGTGAGAGGAAGTCCCGGGAGGAACCGCCGCAGGGTGGTGAGGGAGAGGGGGCTGAGCTCCCCGCCCAGGTTCAGCAGGAGACCATCTCCTGCACGCTGCAGAGTGCCCCTGGCAGTAAGGTGGCTCGGGGACATCCCCGACGGGACGTGGGTTGCCTCGGCATCGATGGTGATCCCGGCGGGCAAAGAGCCGTCGGCGTCCACGCGGAGGGCCCCGGGCCCACTCAGCGTCATCCTCGGGGAGATGTTCTCCAGGGTGCTCCAGTCAAAGGGTGCGACGGTGGCGGCGAAATCCGTGACCCCCAGGGTATCTCCCAGGTGGAGGATGCCGGTGACCACCGCCGACGTCGTGTCCGGGGATCCGGGGCGGAACAGGGTAAGGTCACCGTCCACATCCAGAGACGACGGATCCCCGTCGAGACGAAGCTCCCCGGCCACGAGCCCTCCCAGGGGCAAAGGTCGGGGTATCCAGGGATTCAGAATCTCAGGATCCACGTCGCTCAGGGCCAGATCCAGGTCTCCTATCCGGATGGGGGAACCCAGAAGGAGGCTCCCGCTGGCACGTTCTCCCCGGTCTCCACGGCCAGAGGGCCTCTCACGACACCGTCGGGGAGGCGAGGCTCGATCCAGTTCAAGTCGTGGAGAGCCAGTCCGTCGGACTCGCCCTGGACTACAACGTGGGTCCCCGAAGGTCCCCCCCAGCTCACGACCACGGTTCCCTGCGCCTGGGAATCCGGGAGCCTCAGCGTCTCCAGGGTCAGGAGGAGATGGCTCCCCTCCCTGCGAACCTCCCCGGAGAGGTCTTCCACCCGGAAGGGGGTAGGACGAATCTGGCCCTGGAAAGACAGAGCCTCTACCTGGATACGTTCTCCCTCCAGCCGAGGGGAGAGGACGACACCTTCCGAGATATCAAGCTGGATGTCCGTGAAGCTGAACCGGCGCAGGGTGGAGGTGCTGTCGGGCCCCGGCTCCGTGAGCATCTCCTCCCTCGAGCCCCCTCCGGAAGGAGCCGGAAGCAGTATGTCCAACGATCCGTCCTGAATCCTCAGACCCCGGAAGGCAACGGTTCTCCCTCTCCTTGGAGTCGGGCCGGCTTCTCCGGAGGCGGCGAGGGAATCCTCGGGTGTGGGGGACTCCGCCTCCTCAGGCGGACCTGGCGTTCCCTCCGCCGCCTCCCCGGTAGCCTCTTCCGGTCCGGGGGCGAAGATGGAGACCACGTTGAACCGGTCTTGCCCGGGGAGCCTTTCCAGACGGATCCGGGGAGACCAGATCGCCACCCGAGTGAAGACCAGATCGCCACGGACGAGTGGGCCCGGCGAGAGTCCGGCCATCAGAGAGTCCGCCACCAGGAAGGGTCGGCCGTCCTCTCCCAGGATTCGTACCCCCCGAAACACGAACCCCCTCAAGAGACCGGGAGACGAAACACCCTCCACTACGATCTCACCGTGCACCGACCCCTGCGCCCGTCGGAGGACCTCCTTCAGAACCAGCTCCGTTCCCCGAGGCGTCTGCGTGAGGAAGATCCCCAGAGCCAGCAGGAGGAGTGCCGCCATGGACGCCCCCCGTCCCACGAAACGGATGATCTTCCCTGGGCTCCGCATGATCAGAACGCCTGCCCGATGGAAAGGTGGAGCTGGAACCTCCGAAGTGACCAGGGACCGTAGTTACCCCAGAGGACCTTGGGTGTCAGGAGCGCCAGATCGTCGTCGGCCACCCAGTCGAGGGGGCCGGTGGACACGACGAGTCTGTCCCGCTC
>JASFRP010000172.1:0-6848 GCA_050114895.1 Gemmatimonadota bacterium | reverse complement strand
GGCGGGTCCAGAGCGCCGCGACGGACGGGGAGGCATGGGAGCTCTTCCAGCGGGGTCAGCACCTCCGGGAAGATGCCGACACCCTCCGATGGACCCTGGGAGACACCACGTCGGCGAGCCGGGTGCTGGTGCGGGCCGACTCCCTCTTCGGAGAGGCGGCTTCTCGGGACCCCGACTGGGTAAACCCGGTGCTGAACCGGGGGTGGGTGGCCAGGACCCGAGCGGGGCTCATCTCCTCCTCCGCAACGACCCGGGACCCTGAGCTCCTGGAAAGTGGCATCCGTTTCGCAGAGGAAGCCCTGAGGCGCGATCCGGGGAATCCGGAGGCTCTGGCCCTGAGGGGGATCATCCGGGTGGATCTTTTCCGGGCCGGGAACGGGGGGGAGGACCTGGAGGTGCTGGCCCGGGAGGCGGAGGAGGATCTGCGCCAGGCGGTCCAGACTGACGAGGGACAGGCCTACGCGTGGGTTGCGCTGGCGGAGCTCCTGAGAGAGCGGGGTGAGTTTCAGGAGGCCTCTGTCGCAGCCCAGCACGCCCTGGAGGCGGATCCCTTTCTGATCAACGCCGAGAAAGAAATTCTCTTCACCCTCTCCCAGGTATGGCTCGATCTCGGAGACATCGAGAAGGCGAGCCGATGGACGGATGAGGGCCGTCGCCGCTTCCCCGCCGAACCGTCGTTTCCGGCTGCCAAACTGGTGATCCTGGCTGGACGGGGAGGGGAGGGAGAAGTGGTGGACACGGCCTACGCCCTCATGGCCCAGGTGACCCGGGATCTGGGTCTGCCAGCGGCCTGGCGTCTCGGTCGCCTCCAGGTCGCCGCGGTCTTGGCGGTGGCGGGTCTTCCCGACAGCGCCACGGCGGTGGTGGAGGATGTCCGGAGCGCCGGCACGGATGGGGCCTACAACCAGTACTTCGAGGCGAATGTCAGGGTGCGTCTGGGCCAATACGACCGGGCCCTGGACCTCCTGGAGGCGTATCTTGCCGCCATGCCGCACAGGCGCGCGTATATCGCCCGTGACTGGTGGTGGGAGCCCCTCCACTCCAACCCCCGCTTCCAGCGACTGGTGGGGGCAGCGCAGGAGAATCCCGGCGGATAGGGCGCGGTGAGGGGGGCGAGTGGGAGCGCCCTCCTCAATTCGAGAGCCGAGCCAACGCTTCCGTCACCTGGGCGACCTGGGGGAGGCCCGGGTCTGCCCCGGCCCAGGAGGCCAGGAAATCCTCTCCCGCCTTCCGGGCCTTCCCGGGGAGATTCGCGGCGGCGTAGGCCTCCACCAGGTGGGAATCCCCGTACCAGCGGAGCTCCGTAAGCCGGATGGACTCCAGGTAGCGGGCGGAAGCTTCGACCTCACCGATCTCCCCGGCCAGGTCCCCGAGCCAGAGGCGAACCAGGGTCTCCCGAAACCCTCTGAATTCCATGGCCTTCCCCTGGATCGACTTCAGGAGCTCGAAGGCCTCTCGGGGCTTGCCTCCTCTCCACAGCCCGTACCCCTCCAGGGCAGCGCGGCTCGTCACCCACGGATCGGAAGTGGTCGGGGAATCGTCCTTCGCATTTGCCTCCTCACCCCGTTCCGTCATGGACTGCAACGCAGCTGCCACACCCTCGCGGTCACCCCGGTCCACCGCGTACGCGCCCACCGCGAGAAGGCAGTCGGTGGTGGTGGCTGACTCGCAGGAAGAGGGCCGGAGCATGACGGCCGGCTGGAGATCGGGTTGGGTGGGAGCGACCCCCGTCAGGGCAACAAGCCCGTAGAGCAGGGTCGCCCGGTCGGGGGCCGGCAGGTGCGTGTCCGAGGCGAGAGAGGCATAGGCATCCGCCACCCTCCCCTGGGATACCTCCGCCCAGATGAGGCTCTCCAGGAAGTCCGTCTGCCCGACACGGACGCGTTCCCGGGCCAGGACCTCTCGTGCTTCGTCGGAGGAGCGGCTGTGCCCCAGCCCTGACCAGATATCCAGGGCCACGTGGTCGGAGACCTCCGGGATCCGTCTGCGGGCGTCCTCTTTGGCCTGCGGGGTGCCGAAGACCAGGTCATAGGCAAGCTCCAGGGCCACGGCCTGATGGCTGTCCTCCGGCGCCAGCTTCTGGTACTCGCCGAGGTACCGACGGGCCTGGGCCGAGTCCCCCAACGCGATGTAGCATTGGATCAGGTGGATGTAGGTGGGAGCGAATCCGGGGTCCAGCTCCAGGGCCCTCTCCCATGTCTCCAGGGTCTCCTTCATGGGGACCAGGGCCGGCCCGCCCAGGTGGAAGTACATCTCACCCAGCCAGAACCATCCTTCCGGGTCGTCGGGGAAACGGCGCGTGGTTTCCACGAGGTACGGGATTCGGGAGAGGTCCTCCTGGGCCAGGATCTGTCCGGCCTCGACGATCCGTCGGGCTCGGGGAGGGAGCCGGTCCTCGAACCGCGCCACGCCCTCCGCCGCGAACCTGGCTTCCTCTGTCCCATACACCTCCATGGACCCGTAGGAGGCGTCCAAACGGAAGTACGCCAGAGCGAAGGTGGAATCGTACCCGATAGCCTCCAGGAATGCGTCGGCGGCTCTGGGAAAGTCGGCTCTCCGGTAGAGCGCCGCTCCTTCCAGGTATGCCCGGAGTGCCGGCAGGGAGTGTGTGGTCAGGCTCTCGATGCGGTTCTCCAGGGCCTCCACACCTCCTTCACCGGCGAGGAGAGCCCGGCTCACCTCCACCGCCAGCTGGTCCACCAACTCCAGCAGGTCGTCCGGAGGCCCCTCCACCTGGGCCTGACCGACCTTCTGGCGGTTCCCCAGGTCATAGATCTCCGCCGATAAGCGCACCTCCCCGCCGAGGGACACGGCGCTTCCCACGACGGCGAAGCGGGCATCGGTGGCCCCCGCCACCTTGAGGGCCTCCTGCAGCTCCACCTTCTCCCCTTCTGGAACCATCCGGTCCCAGCGGGCCAGGACCGTGCGAGAGTCGATGGTACGGTACCCCCCCATGCCATCCAAACCCCTGGACAGCAGATCCACCATCCCTTCCCGCCAGAGCTCCGAATCGGGGCCCGTGGCGTCGAAGGGGAGGATGGCGATGCCCTCGGCTGGAGCCGACGCCCCGGCCTCGGTGGGTCCCACCCCCGGCGCCAGGGCCGGGATGGGACCCCGCAAGATCGCCGCCGCCCCGGCCAACCCGAACATGAGGCTCAGTGCCAGAACTCCTCCCAGGATGGACCGGCCCCAGGTGAGGTGGGGAAGGTCTCCCGCCGCCAGGCTCCCCAGCATCTCCCTGGGGGCGACCTCCCAATCTGTCGGAACCTCCCCGGCCCTCTCCCGTGCCGTGGTGGAGGGCAGGGACTGGACCCAGGCTGTGGCCAGGATGATCACCAGGCCGATGAGGAGGAGGATGAGTGCGACGGGGGACACCCATTCGGGGAGGGCCAGGCTTCCCTGGAGGACGTCCACCACCTGGAGAATGCCCCAGCAGGCGCCCAGGTAGACGACAAGAACCTGAACGATCCGGGCCTCTTTGATACGAGTCCAGAGATCGGGCTTTTGCATGGCTCTTTCGGGGGGAGGAGCGCCCGACTCGGGGCCGCGCGTCCCGGGTCCGGCACTTGGCCATGCATAAATTAGGGCCGGAATGGTTCAAATGGAAATGGTTTCTTTCATGAAACAATGTGACGTGGTTGAAGACTCTGGCACGTCACCCTTGTTCGCCGGAGGCAACCCTGGGCATCTTCCCTCCATGAGACCGAATCGAGAGCACATGGATCTGGAATGGGCCGGCCCCTCCATCCGGCGGCGTGAGTTCCTGAAGGTTGCCGGTGCCGGCGCTCTGCTTCTGGGGGCTGGCGGATCCCGGTGGCCCCGGGGGTCCCTCGATACTGCCCGGGCGGCAGGGGCGTGGCTCCGGGCCGTGGCCAGGGAGACACCTCACGGCCTCACCTGGCCCGTTGCGCCGTCCCAGTCCGAGGCCGACGTCCAACACCTGTATTCCGGCGCTCCGGGGGTCATCCTCTTTCTTCTGGAGCTTCATCACGCCACGGGGGAGGACGGTTACCTCCGAGAGGCGGAAGCTGGAGCCAGGCACCTCCTGGCGGTAACGGGGGGCGCCCCGGGGACTCCACAGCTCCCGGACTGGGGGCTCTATACCGGGCTGTCCGGCGTGGCCTACACGCTGTGGGAGGTCCACACCGCCGGGGGAGACGCCGAGATCGGAAGCGGAGCCCGTGACGCGGTGCGGCGTGTCATGGAGGCCAGTCGGCCCCTGGAGGGTGGCCTGGCCTGGTACCCGGGGGAGCCCGACGGAGCCAGCTACGACATTATCAGCGGGAGCGCGGGGATCGGCCTGACCCTCCTGTGGTTTCATGACCGATGGGTGGTGACGGGAGAGGGTGCGCTGGCGGCCGAGGCGCTGGAAGTGGCCCGAGGTGCGGGGAGGCTCCTGTCCACCCGGGGCCGCCCGGAAAAGGACGGCCTGAAATGGCCCCTCTCCGAGGCCTATCCCCGGCTCATGCCCAACTTCTCGCACGGAACCGCCGGTGTGGCTTATTTCCTGGCCCGGCTGCACGAGGTCACAGGAGATGCGGTCTTCCTGCGGCCGGCCATCGCGGGAGCGCGGTATCTGGAGAGGGCCTCCACCTGTGAGGCGGAGAAGGGCTGCCTCCTCTTCCACCACGAGCCGGGGGGTGAGGATCTCTTCTACCTGGGGTGGTGCCACGGGCCGGTGGGGACAGGGCGACTCTTCCACCAGCTGGCCAGGGTCACGAAGGAGGAGGCCTGGCTGAGCTGGCTCCGGGAAGGCGCCCTGGGGATCAGGGCCAGAGGGATTCCGGAAACCCGGACGCCGGGATACTGGAACAACGTGAGCCAGTGCTGTGGAGACGCCGGGGTCGGGGACTTCTTCCTCTCCCTTCACGCATCGGGTGGGGCCGAGGGAGAGCTGGCCTTTGCCCGTCGGTTGGGGGCCTACCTCCAGGGGGAGGCCACGGAGGAGTCGGGGCGGGCTCGATGGATCCAGGCCGAGAACCGGACGGAGCCTGAGAACGTTGTGGCACAAACGGGTTGGATGCAGGGCGCAGCCGGGGTGGGGGTTTTCTTCCTGCACCTGGATGGTGCGGAGCGGGGTCGCCCTGCCCGGGTCGTCTTCCCGGACGCGCCCTGGCAGGGGCTCCTCTAGGGGGTTCCCGGCGATTCCCAGTGCCGGATCCGCTCCAGGCGTTCTGAAAAGCGAAAGGCTTCGTCCCGGTGGCATTCCCGGCATGTCAGCTCGTCGGGTATCCTGCCTCCGTTGGCCAGAAACGCATCCCGATTCCCCATGACCCCCGGCTCAATGTAGGCCGAACCCGGTCCATGACAGGACTCACACCCGACCCCCATGACGGGGCTGAATTCCTCGCCCAGCGTCGCCAGGGGGTTCTGGGCAGCCGTGACGTGGCACATGAGGCACCGCTGTTCCAGGGAGGGGTCCGTGATGTCCCCATACTCCTCCCCCTCGGCGGCGAGCCGCTTGGCCTGGTCGGAGGAGAGCGTGTGAAAGGCCCTGGAATGGCGGCTCGCGATCCATTGCCCCGCCGGACCGTTTCCCGGCCCGCTGGAATGACAACCCAGGCAGGCCTGGGCGCCCACGTACTCGATCCCCCGGGACGGGTCCCGCACCCGTTCCGCCACCACCGTCTGTCTCAGGAAATCCACCTGCAACCTGTCGATCACGCCTTCCCCATCGCGGATGAACACCGCTCGCCACGGCTCCCGGGCGGCGTAGAAGGTGTCGGGAGCTATGGGGAGGAGGTCGTCCGGGGCGAACTCCCTCAGGCGGATCCGATCCCCTTCCCTCCATACGTCGAAGCCGAATCCGTCTCCCAGGTCGTAGTGCCCCACGAGCTCATCGGCCTGGCGACGCGAGATGGCCACGGTCGGAGGGCGGATGAGACGCACGTCGCCGGGCCGTCGTCCCTCCGAATCCATGAGGTCCGGATCCGCGCCCCGGGAAAGAAGGAGCCCCACAAGGTCCTGATGCCCGCCCCTGTGTGCCACGGTCAGCGTCGACCAACCCTCGTTCGTGGTGGCATTGGGGTCCGCTCCCGCGTCCAGGAGGAGTTCCGCCACCGCCAGGCATCCCCGCCTGGCCGCCACATGGAGTGGCGTTCGCCCCCACTGATTTCGGACGGAGACGTCTCCGCCTGCTGCCAGGAGCGCACGCACCATCTCGGAATCGTCGTGGTGTGCGGCTCCGTGAAGGGGAGTACCGCCGTCGGCGCCCACGGTGTTGGGGTCGGCCCCGGAATCGGTGAGAAGGAGTAAGACCTCGCGGTGCCCCCGGATTCCCGCCCACCGGACGGCCGTGTACCCCGAGGGGTCCGGGGTGTCGATGGCTCCCGGATCGGACGCCAGAATGGCCTCGACCCTGTCCAGGCGTCCCGCCTTCGCCGCCTCGACGATGTCCTGGGCTCCGGCCTGGGGCGGGAGGAACGAGAGGGCAAGGGAGACTGCTGCCGCAGACCATCGAGAGACACTCATGATCCGACTCCTCCGGACCGGGTTCTCCATCGGGTTATCACCTATACGAGGGGTCGCCGACCTGGTTTCGAGCCACTCACCTTTTGCCGGCTTTCCCTTCCCTGACAACTTCCTGACAGTCTGACGGACAACCTGACGATTTCACCCGACATCTTACTCGTATCCTTTCCCACCGACGGCAAGGCACCTGCCCTCGAGGAGGACGAGAGAGGCCTGATCCCCGGGGAGACCATCCGGGCTCGGCCAACGCCTTCTTCCCATGAGCCAGGACCGAGCCATGTCTGCCCTCATCGTCGGGGTGCTTCCCGCGCCGCAGGGATCCCGGATTCGTCCCGTCATCCGACTCACACTCACCGCCGCTCTTGCAGCGGCCCTCT
>JASFRP010000171.1:0-6848 GCA_050114895.1 Gemmatimonadota bacterium | reverse complement strand
GTTGATGACTGCAGGGTCCACTTCCACCTGCCCGAAATCGGGGTTCAGGGTGGCGTTGAGGGCGAAGTCGGAAGTGACCCTGTAGAGGAGGTCCACCCCCCCCGAGGCGAAGTTCTCGGCGTCGGACCGGAAGGCGTTTCCACGTTGGTCGATGTGCTCGGACCGGGCCACCACGTAGGGGAGGACCTCCAGCCGCTGCCCCGGGTCCGGGCTCACGAGCCCGACCAGGTGGCCGTAGGTGGGGATTCCGCCCTGCTCCGCCTTCGGGGTGAAGGAGAGGACCGAGTACTCCCGGCGTCGTCCGATGACGCGCTCGATCTGAATCCCCCAGGTCGGGTTCTCCTCCTTACCGAAGCGAAGCTGGCTGAAGGGAATGCGGTACTCCGCGGTCCAGCCTCCCTCGTCCACGCTGGTCTGGGCCTCCCAGACCGGGTCCCAGGATAGGTCGTCCTGCTCCTGGCCGCCGGCACCCATGGATTTCATGGCGTCCCGCTGCACCCCAGACGGGTTGACGTCGAAGGAGAACCCCGTGCGGTGGTCGTGGTAGGAGTCGATGACGACACCCAGCCAATCCGAATCCAGGAGGTTCATGTCCCGGCGCCCCAGGCGTGTGCTCACGGGCTGCCGGTCATGGAGCCTGACCCCCAGGTAGATGGCATCGTCGTCGTAGAGGACCCTGACCTCTGTCTCCTCGCTCTCCGGCTCAGCCTCGTCAGGATCCACCTGGATGAGCCCTCGGACCACCTGCGCCTGGCCCCAGGCCGCTTCGTCCAGGTGGCCGTCGACATGGATGGGCCCGGCGGCCCTGGTCGCCGGAACCACAGGCCTTTCGGCCGGCCCCGGGGGGGAGGATCCCTGGGCGCGGAGGGCTGGGGGCGCGATCCAGAAAAGAGAGAGGGTGAGTGCCAGCAGTCGCATCGAATGGTCTCGTTGGATGGGGTGTGGGTTCGGTGACGGCTCGAGCCGGGCGACTTCCGCCCGCTTCTCGGTAGGACGCCACCAGGACCCGGTTCCGTTGGCCTGGGCCGCCAATAGTACCGCTTCGGCGGAAACCGTGCCCCCGTCGCTACCCAGTTTCCGGTGGATGGCGTGGCGATCGGCGAGAGTCGCCTTCTCCACCAGATTCCGCCGTGGTTCAGATCGCCCTCGGGCCCTGTCTCTCGACCCTGGACGTAACGTTGACCATCCAATCCGAGTACTCGGGTTCGAGTTTCCGCATCTCAGCCAGAACGATTTGTTTGAACACAGATTCCACCAGCGATCCCTGCCCTGGCCAGACCCGGAACCGCAAACGAAGGTACCGCCAGGCGCCGCCGTCGACTTCGAATGTCCCAAAGATCTCGTGCTCCGTGAAGAGGGCAGCCCGGTGCTGCGATTGGAAACCCCTGGCGATCCTCTCCACCCTCTCGCGCACGACCTGTTCATCGAGCCCCTGGGGGATCTGGATATCCACGTATGCACGAACGACACCGGACCGAAACTGGCTGACGAGCACGATATTCCGGTTGGGAACGAACACCCGCTGCCCCTGGAAGTTCGTAAGAACGGTGAACCGAAGACCGATGCGTTCAACCCGCCCGACCTGGGCAGTGACCCCGCTCCCGGACAGTTCGATCATGTCACCGACATCGAAAGCGTCGGTAAAGACGAGGGTCAACCCGATCACGACATCTTGAATCAGGCCCTGCATCCCAAACGCAACGGCAAGTCCCACCACGCTGGCCGTTGCCACGTAGGTTCTCAGGTCGAGGCGGGGAAACGCTTCGTGCAGGATGAGGCCGACGGCGCCGAAGTAGATGGAGAAAGTCAATGCACTCACGATCAGACTGGTGATCGTGGCGAACTTCGGGTATCGCTTGGCAACGGCGACTTTTGCCGCCACGTCGGGTTCTCGTGCCCCAGCCAGGACCCTCTCGGCGAGGGATCGAGTGAATTGAACCAGGAAGTGGCCCAATACCGCTGCTCCCACGATGAGGGCGATCCGCACCGCGGGTGGAAGGTCGGCGAGAGACGAGATGAAATCCATCGGAGGCTCTTATCTGCGTGTCCAACCACGCTGGTTCATTCACAGGGACTACCGGACTCTACCGTTTCCAGAGAAGGTGGTGGCCGGGAATCGGAATCGGAAGGGAGTTGCTCGGCGGCTTCAGGGAACGACCGCATGCGGCCGGTCATTCTCGACCTGCCCTCGTGCGTCCGTTTTCTCTGCGATTCCCTCTCGAGGTCCTCTCTGGGATGGCCGTCCCCCGCACCACCTCCCACGCCCTGCCGTCCCACAGGCAGATCCGGCGCGCATTGCGTACATTGGCCGGGAACCACCTGACGGGTCAGATCCGGACCCGCCGACCACCCAGGGGTCCACCATGCACCGATTCGTTCTACTGCTGGCTCTTGGAGTCATTGCGCCGGGCGCAGGATCGGCCCAACAGCTCACCTCTCGACGCCCTGTGGCCACGTACTCCATCGTGGCGCGGGACGCCGAAACGGGAGAGATAGGCGTAGCCGTCCAATCTCACTGGTTCTCGGTGGGGGCCATCGTCCCCTGGGCGGAGGCCGGCGTGGGGGCCGTGGCCACCCAATCGTTCGTGGAACCCTCGTACGGACCCCTCGGCCTCGAGCTCATGAGGATGGGCCGTGGCGCCCCTGACGCCCTTCGGGCACTCGTCTCCACGGATGCGAACGAATCCGTTCGCCAGGTGGCCATGGTGGATGCGGACGGGGCGGTTGCGGTGCACACGGGATCCCGCGCCATCCAGGCCGCGGGCCATCACCTCGGCGACGGCTACTCCACCCAAGCGAACATGATGGAGGACGCCACCGTCTGGGACGCCATGGCTCGAGCCTACGAGAGCTCGGACGGTGATCTCGCCGAGCGGCTCCTTTCGGCCCTGGAGGCTGCGCAGGAAGCAGGCGGTGACATCCGCGGGCGACAGTCGGCGGCCCTCATCGTGGTCTCGGGAGAGCCCACCGGAACGCCCTGGATCGATCGCAGGTTCGATCTCCGCATCGAGGATCATCCCACACCCGTGGCGGAGCTACGCAGGCTCGTGACCCTCCAGCGAGCCTACCTGAAGCTCAATGAAGGAGACGAATGGGTGACCCGTGGAGAGCTGGAAAGGGCCATGGAGGCGTACTCGGTGGCCATGGGCCTCGTGCCGGACGAAGCCACCAATGGCGAGGCCCCCTTCTGGGTCGGCGTGACCCTCGCCGCCTCGGGCCGCACCGCAGAGGCGCTCCCGTATCTGCACCGGGCCTATGCGCAGGACCCCAACTGGGCCGAGCTTCTCGTGCGGCTACCGGCAGCGGATCTGCTTCCGTCGGCTCAACTCGCCGAGGAGCTCGCGGAGACGATGCGGGGAGGATCCCCAAGGGATTGATAGCCTCTTCCCATGCCCCGACCTGACCCCCACCCCTCCGCTGATTCGCCGGATCCGGGCGGATCCAAACCGATCGCAGTCATCAAGACCGGGCGAACCTACCACGAGCTTGCCCGCCATTGCGGGGACTTCGAGGATTGGACCGTTCGGGGCATGGGTGTCCCATCGGCGTCGGTAGCCATTATCGACGTCGAAGCCGGGCAGGGACTGCCTCATCCGGGAGATATCGCGGGCGCCGTGGTCACCGGGTCCCACTCCATGGTGACCGAAGGGCAAAGTTGGGTGGAGCCCCTGGCAGAGTGGCTCAGAACGCTGGTGGAGGAAGAGGTTCCCGTCCTCGGTGTCTGTTACGGCCACCAATTGCTGGGCCACGCCCTGGGGGGACGGGTCGGCTTCCATCCGGACGGGCCCGAGATCGGCACAGTGGAGGTCGATCTGCTTCAGGAGGGAGAGAGTGATCCCCTCCTCCGCGGGATGCCCAGGCGATTCCACGCTCACACGACGCACGCCCAGAGCGTGCTCACGCTTCCCGACGGGGCGGTTCTCCTGGCCCGGACGGACCATGAGGCCCATGCCGCCTTTCGAGCAGGGTCGTGGGCATGGGGCGTGCAGTTCCATCCCGAGTACGACCAGCTAATCATGCGTCATTACGTTCGTGAGCAGAGGGAGACCCTCCAGGCACTGGGCAGGGACCCGGATCGTGTGGAAGGCGAGGTCTGTTTCGCGGACACGAGACGGATTCTCAGGCGCTTCGCCGAGTTGTCGAGTCGACGTTGACCCGGGGCCTGCGGGGTAATCCTGCGTAAGGAGTGGAATCAGGCCTCCCCCACCTTCCTCGACGCACTCCGGCCGATCTTGACCGCGGGTGACCAGAGCCCTCAATTCGCGGGACGAAGGCGGTCCCTGGGCTCGTGATTCCAGCCCCACGTCCCGCGATCGGAATGAGAAGTCGCCGGGTGCAGGGCGGGAGCGAGTGGGTGGCCGCCGGATCCCGCAGCCCGAGGCCCGACCATGCACAAGCGCACTTCGACGTTCCGTCCCACCATCACCCCCGTCCTGGCTCCCCTGCTGGGGGTGACCCTCGCCTTGGCTGCCACCTGGATCGCTGCACCCGGTCCGGCCGGCGCCCAGGCCGTCCCCGCCCAGACCCTCTTCCAGGACCTGGAATGGCGCACCATCGGGCCCGCCAACATGGTGGGCCGGATCACCGACATCGAGGCCGTGGACTCGGATGCCTCGACCGTGTTCATCGCCACGGCGTCGGGAGGGATCTTCAAGTCGGTGAACGGGGGCACCACCTGGGACCGGATCTTTACGGACTACGGCACCTCGTGGATGGGCGACGTGGCCGTCTTCCAGCCGAACCCCGACATCGTCTGGGTGGGTACCGGCGAGTCGTGCACCCGGAACAGCATCGGCTGGGGAGACGGCATCTACAAGTCGACGGACGGGGGTGAGACCTTCACCAACGTGGGCCTGGAGGACACCAACCACATCAGCGAGGTGGCGGTCCATCCCACCGACCCGGACATCGTGTACGTAGCGGCCCAGGGACACCTCTGGGGCTACACCGGCGAGCGCGGGGTCTTCAAGACGACGGACGGCGGCCGGACCTGGAGGAAGCTCACGAACGGACTTCCCGACGACGGACGCACGGGCGCCAGCGACATCACCATGGACCCGTCGAACCCGGACGTCCTGTACGCGGGCTTCTGGGAGCGCATCCGCTACCCCTACCGGTTCCTGAGCGGGGGGCCCAACGGCGGCCTGTACCGGAGCACCGACGCGGGCGAGAGCTGGACGAAGCTGGAGAACGGCCTACCGGAGGGTGACATCGGGAAGGTGGAGGTGGACGTCTTCCGGCTCGATCCGAACATCGTCTACGCGAACATCGAGCACGGCTTCCAGCCCGATCCTGAGGACCCCGCCTACGACGACATGTCGCAGCTCGGCACGGGCATCTACCGGAGCGACGACGGAGGCGAAAGCTGGACGTTCGTGAACCGGTCCAACCCGCGCCCGTTCTACTACAACCACATCTGGGTCGACCCCAACCACGCCGACCGGGTCTTCCAGCTGGCCGAGAACGCCCGGGTGTCCGAAGACGGCGGCCGTACCTTCGACCGGCAGTTCCCGGGCATCGAGGGGGATTTCCACGCCCTGTGGATCGACCCGTCGGACAGCGAGCACCTCTACGTCGGCAACGACAAGGGCGCTTCGGTATCCTTCGACGGAGGCCGCAGCTTCATCCTGCTGGACAACATCGACGCGGCCCAGTTCTACGCCATCAGCGTCGACATGCGAGACCCCTACTGGGTCTTCGGGGGGCTCCAGGACAACGGCTCGTGGGGCGGGCCCAGCAACAGCCGGGACTACAACGGCGTGCTGAACGACCACTGGTTCAAGATGCACTCGGGCGATGGGATGCACACGGCAAACGACCCGCTGGACTGGAGGGTGGTCTACACGTCCAGTGAGAACGCCAACCTGCGTCGCGTCGACGCCCTCTTCCGGCAGGTCTCGACGAGCATCCGGCCCTCGCCCAGCAACGTCGTGAACATCGACGAGGTCATGCCGGGCCTGGAAGGAGGGCGGCTGCCGAGCCCGGAGTTCCGGTTCAACTGGAAGGCGCCCTTCATCCTCTCTCCCCACGATCACCGCACGCTCTACCTGGGCGGGAACTACGTGTTCAAGAGCACGGACCAGGGCGAGACCTGGCGTATCATTAGCCGCGACCTCTCCACCGCCGACACCGCGTTCGTGAACCCTTGGTCCGGAGGCCTCACCCGGGACGTGACGGGGGCGGAGACCCACGCATCGGCCTTCACCATCTCGGAGTCGCCCGTGACGCCCGGCGTGGTGTGGGTGGGCACCGACGACGGTAACGTCCAGGTGACCCGCGACGACGGCCGCAGCTGGACCAACGTCCGGCCCAACGTGCCGGGCGTGCCCGAGCACCGATGGGTAAGTCGCGTCGAAGCGTCCCACTTCGATCCGGGCACGGCATACCTCACCTTCGACGGGCACCGCAGCGACGACTTCCATCCCTACGTCTTCCGGACGTCCGACTACGGGGAGACATGGACCAGCCTCGCGGCCGGACTCCCCGACGGGGGGCCGGTGCGGGTGATCCACGAGGACGCGAAGAACCCAAGCCTCCTGTTCCTGGGCACCGAGTTCGCCTTCTACGCCTCGGTGGACCGCGGGGAGAGCTGGCACCGGCTGATGAACGGCCTGCCCACGGTTCCTGTGCACGACATCGTCGTCCACCCCCGGGACAACGACCTGGTCATCGGCACCCACGGCCGGGGCATCTGGATCCTGGACGACATCACGCCGCTCCAGCAGCTGACCCCCGAGGTCGTCGCTTCCGACCTGCATCTCTTTCAGAACCGCGTCGCCACCCGGTGGCACGGGATCAGCCGCGTGGCCACGCGTGGCCACTTCCTCTTCCAGGGGCAGAACCCCCTC
>JASFRP010000170.1:0-6873 GCA_050114895.1 Gemmatimonadota bacterium | reverse complement strand
GCGTTTCTTCCTCATTTATTCGCCGGTTGAAGGCTCGATATCCTCCCTGCCTGACCGGCGGCCATGCGCATTTGCATCCTGGACGACGAATACGACTGTCCGGCGTGGGAGGCTGCGCCCGACGACTGGAGGGTGGACCCCACCCCTTTCCTGAAGAGCCACGACTTCACGGTGGAGGGGCTCACCAAAGAGACGGCCGTACCCAAGCTCACCCGACTTTCTCGAGAGGGGTATGACGTCTTCTTCAACCTCCTGGCGGGAGCCTGGGACGAGGAGAGCCCGGGGATCGAGGTGGTTCAGGCCCTCGAGCGCCTGAACCTGCCCTTCACCGGCGCCACGTCTGAGTTCTTCGAACCCAGCCGGGAGGCCATGAAACGGGTCTGCGGCGCCTGGGGGATCGGCTACCCCGCCTATGTCATGGCCAGGACCGATGAAGACCTCGACCGGGCCGCTCAGCTGCTGCGCTTCCCTCTCATCGTGAAGCACCCGTCCAGCTATAGCAGCGTCGATCTCACCAGGGACTCCCGGGTGGAAACGGTCTCTGCCCTCCGGTCCCGGGCCCAGCTGATCATGGCCAAGTACGGAGCGGCCCTCATCGAGGAGTTCATCGAGGGACGGGAATTCACTGTCCTCGTCGCGGAGAACCCCGACGACCTGACGAGTCCCGTGACGTACGTGCCGGTGGAATTCACGTTCCCTCCGGGTGAGGGTTTCAAGCACTCGGACCTGAAGTGGAAAGACTACCACTCCATGAAGGAATTCCCCGTCACGGACCCGGGACTGGGGGAAGAGCTTCGAAAGGCCGCTGCCGACTTCTTCCTGGGGATGCGGGGGGCCAGCTTCGGACGTTGTGACCTGAGGATGGACGCCGATGGACGCCTCTTCATGCTGGAGATCAACCCGAACTGCGGGGTATACTATGCCCCTTCGGATCCGGGAAGCGCCGATTTGGCCCTCTTGCACGATCCCGCCGGGCACCAGGGGTTCACCGATCTCCTCCTCCGGGCCGCCCTGGCCCGGCACGCCCGGAGGCAGCGGGGATGGGAAGTCCTTCCCGATCCGGAAAGTGGATTTGCCTCATACGCCAGCCGCTCGATCCAGGAAGGGGAGACCATCATCCCATTGGAGGAGACACCGCACACCCTGGTGACCCGGAGCCTGGTGGAGGCGGCGTGGGAGGAGCGGCGCAAGGAGTGGTTCCGGCGGTACGCTTGGCCCCTGACGGACGAGATCTGGGTCATCTGGTCCGAGGACCCGGACCACTGGAGCCCCATCAACCATTCCTGCGACCCGAACGCCTGGCTGGAGGGACTGAATCTGGTGGCCCGAAGGCCCATCGACAGGGGTGAGGAAATCCGTGTGGATTACGCCACCTACGGGAACAACATCCTGGCGCCGTTCACCTGCGAGTGCGGCACCGCCGCCTGCCGCGGAGAGGTTCGGAGCGACGACCACCTCCAGCCCTTCATGGACCGCTACGGATCCCACCTCTCGGACTACGTGCGACGCAAGAGAATCGGCGCCGGGACGGACTGCTGAAGTGGGTAGCCCGCTGCAGGATCGAGGCCCGGGTCAGCTCCATCCGTGCCCGTGGGAATGCCCGTGGGAATGCCCGTGGGAGTGCCCGTGACATGCCTCTTCAGAGGTCAACTTTCGTAGACGCCCCGCCTTGAACGCCTCCACGGTGGTCCCGACGTCTTTTTCCAGCGTAACGTAGACCTCGATCCCTCCTCCTTGCAGGCGAGAGAACGCCCGCTTGCCAAGACCCCGGCAGAGAATCGCGTCCACAGGCCGGGTACCCAGGAAATCCAGCGGTCGACACGCGCCATGGACGTGATGGGCCCCACCGTTGCGTACGGCTTCCAGCTCTCCCGTCTCCGAGTCGATGAAGGTGAAGAAGGGGGCACTTCCGAAATGGTCAGAGGGCATCCCCTGGAGGCCCCCGTCGTCCAGCGTCGGTATACAGAGCTTCATTCTTCCATCATCACTTTCTGGTTCTCGCCTTTCCCCCCGATGACCAGGGCTCCTCCGTCCACCAGCGCCCGGGTCACCGTCGTCCTTCCGGACTTCAGGAGCCTCTGGACGGTCCCTCTGGAGACTCCCATCCGCTCACCTGCGCCGCTCTGATCCAATCCTTCCAGATCACACAGCCGCAGGGCTTCCAGTTCATCCTCCCCGAGAGGGAAGAGTTGGAGCTCCGGCATGGGAACGCTTCTGGGTTTGAAGACGCGGTCTCCGTCGTGATGTCGACAGTTGCGGTGTTTTCGGGGTCGAGGCATTCGTTTCGGTTCAGTTCCGGCGCGTCATGACGGAGCACGACCCGCCTGATTCATATTGTGCATATGCACAATATAATCCGGAGAGCGGATCGTCAACCGCCGGGTGCGCTGCCTGGAAATGCCTCCGGGTGAGGACGACGTCCCGGCAAGGCGAGACCTGCTGCGTGCCCAGGAAGGCCTTGCTCCCCCCAACCCCGCGGGACCGTCACTCGTAGGCGGTACGGGTCTCCGGTGTAGCCATGAGGGCCGAGAAGCCCCGCACCAGGTTGCGGCTGGGCAGGGCGTCGTGGGCCTGGACGTAGTGCTCCGGGATGGGGTGAGTCCCTACCACCACAGGCACTTCGTACCGGGTCTCGATGAAATCCTTGAAGTAGTCCAACCATGGGCATGGGGGGAAGCCCACGACGAGTCCCGTGGCGAGGTGGATCGCCTCGGCACCGTTCTTGATCATCTCCTCCGGGGCGTACTCGATGTTCCCGCCGGGACACCCTCCGCAGGACGTGTATCCCACGATCTCCAGCGGTTCCTCTGCCGGATACCGGGAGAATCCCCCTTCCCGGGTGCGGGCAGACCGAAAGCACTTTCCACCGGCGCAGTCCCGGTAACGGTCACAGATGATGATTCCGACCTTCATGAGTACGTTCTCCTGACCCTTGTCTTCCTCCTGTGAGTCCTTTACACCTTTTGTGCATATGCACACTATGTGCCATCCATGGGACTTGTCAAACCAGCTTGAAGGACCCGCCGGTGGGACCCGCCCTATCACAGGGGGATCATGAACCAGATGGAACGAGCCGTTCAGGACTACTACCCGGAAGACGTCGCCCACTGTTACGGCTGTGGCCGGCTGAACGAGGAGGGAATCCAGCTGAAGACCTTCTGGGATGGGGACGACACCGTTTCCCGGTACACCCCCCGATCCTACCACACGGCTATCCCCGGCTATGTCTATGGTGGATTGATCGCCTCGCTCCTGGACTGCCACGGCACGGGGGGCGCCGCGGCGGCAGCTCTGCGGAGAGAGGGGCGGGAGATCGGGGACGGCGAGGCGCCTCGATACGTCACCGGCTCCCTCCACGTCGAGTTTCTGAAGCCCACCCCCCTGGGCCCGGAGTTGGAGGTCCGGGGGAAGATCGTGGAGATCACCCACCGGAAGGTGGTCCTGGACGAGACCCTCTCGGCGGAAGGCGTCGTCACCGCAACGGCGCGTGTGGTCGCAGTCCGAATGCCGGAGGGGATGATCACTCCTCGCTGAGACAGGGCGGCCGATGAACCCATCAATGCGCCTAACGATCCTGGTGGAGAACACCGCCCTCGAACGCCGGTCACTGGGTGAGCACGGCCTGGCCTTCTGGATCGAAGCCGGCCCGGAGAGGGTCCTGTTCGACACCGGGCAGACGCCCGAGGTACTGGTCCACAACGCCGAGCGCTTCGGCATCGACCTGGCCACCGCCGATGCGGTGGTTCTGTCCCACGGTCACGACGACCACACCGGCGGCCTGGAGGGTGTCCTTCGGCGAACGGGCGACGTTTCCCTGTTCCTCCATCCAGGAGCGTTGACCCGGAGGTTCTCCAGGAAGAAGGACGGATCGGTCCACGAGATCGGGGCGCCGCAGCCCCTGGACCAGCCCTTCCTGAGGGCCCATACCTCCTCCCTCGTCTGGACGCTGGAAGCCGCCGCCGTCACCCCTGGACTTCGAGTCACGGGCCAGGTACCGCGGCGCACGGATTTCGAGGACACGGGGGGGGATTTCTACCTGGACCGCGGCTGTGCCGAAGTCGACCCCATCCTGGATGATCAGGCCATCTTCTTCGACACAGTGGACGGCACCGTCGTACTCCTGGGCTGCGGCCATTCCGGAGTGGTGAACACCCTGTACCACGTGAGGGATCTCACAGGAGGGCGGCCCGTCCACGCGGTCATCGGCGGGATGCATCTCAATGCCGCGTCAGATGCCCGTCTGGACAGTACCGTCGAGGCCCTGCGGGAGCTGCAGGTGGGGATCATCGCCCCTCTCCACTGCACCGGGCCCCGAGCGCAGGCCCGACTGGCGCTGGAGTTCCCGGGCCGGTGGAAGCCCTGTCACGTGGGCTCCTCGTTCGAGTTCTCCGGTGGATTCGGCGGTCCTGCCGAGGGCCGAGGACATCGTTGACGCTCGAGACGCTTCTCTTCTTCCTGATCACGGGGATGGTGGCGGGTACCGTTGGGGGTCTAATGGGCCTGGGAGGCGGCATCGTCCTGATCCCCGTGCTCCGATTCGGCCTGGGCTTCCCCGCGCCCCTCGCCGCCGGCACCACCATCGTCGTCGTCTTCTTCACTACCGTCGGCGGCGCCCTCCGTCACCACAGAAACGGCCATATCGTCTGGGGGTCCATCGGGCCCGTCATCGGGGCCGGCGCCATCGCGACTCTCCTGTTCTCCCTTGTCTTCCCCGTCCTTGCCGCTCGGCCGGACTGGATCGATCTGGGGATCGGTCTCGTGCTTTGCACCGTGGGGCTGAGGATGATCCTGGAGAGCCGTCCCGGACCCCACTCCACGAGCTCACCCGTCTTCGTGGAGCCTGGGCCCGGCCTTCTTCCGCAGAAGGTGGTCATCGGGGCAGCCGCCGGTGTGCTTCCCGGGCTCGTCGGGATCGGTGCTGGGGCCATCCTGGTCCCGGCCTTCCGGCTCCTCCTCCGTTGGCCCATCAAGGTGGCCATGGGATCGTCCCTCGCCTGCTTCGCCGCCAACGCCCTCGTGAGCTCTATCCTGAAGGGAACCCAGGGGTACGTAGACTTCCCCACCGCTCTGCCTGCAGGGCTGGGAGCCTTCCTCGGAGCGGGCCTGGGCGGGAAGTTGAACCTGCGGTTCCCGGCCCGCCAACTGCAGGGGGTCTTCGGGCTGATCTTCACCTACATCGCTCTGAAGTTCGTCCTCATGTCCTTCGGGATTCGCATCTAGGGAGGAGGGCCACATTCCCAGATCTGGCACCTACATCGAGCGCTCTCGCCAGGCCTTTCGAGACCTGGTTCGCGACTGCGGGCTCACGGGGGCGGCGGTGACGGTCCGAGCCCGACCTCTCAGCCCCGAGGAAGCCATCGGTGAGCCGGGACGACGGGACTTTCCTCTGCTGAGGGGAAAGGAACGTGTCGTGGAAGCGATCATCGAGGAGGCCCGGGGCCACGCGTTCACCGATTCCCCTCGTGAGTTCACCGGACCGGTGGAGGAACTCCTGGAACTGCCCCTGAGCAACACTCGGGACCGGGGACTCTACCTGGCGGCCATGAACGCGGCCTTCCGTTACGCCGGGCGAGTAAGCGGGACGGTCCACTGCCGCGACGATGACCCGGAGCGGTGTGCGATTCGGATCGCCGCCAGGGTAGAGACTCAGCTCCACTGGAGGAAGATCGGGCTCATTGGATTCAATCCGGCCCTCGCCGAGGAATTGGCTCGCCGCTTCGGGGCCGCACGGCTCCGGATTACCGACCTCGATCCGGACAACATCGGCACGGACCGTTTCGGCGTCCCCATCTGGGACGGGGAGAGCCGGGCCGAAGAGTTGGTCCGATGGGCGGACGGTGTGCTAATGACCGGGACGACGCTGGTGAACGGTACCTTCGATCCCATCTGGGAAGAGATGGAAGCCACCGGGACACCGGCCATCCTCTTCGGCGTCACGGCAGCAGCCATGGCCCACCTCTTCGGGTTCGAACGACTCTGCCCTTGCTCCCGGGGGTAGGAGCAGCGAGGAAGGCACGTCGCATTCACCGCCTCACCCTCCCTGGGGCCCCGGGCCCCGTTGACGCTCACGCCCCAGGATAATATTGTGCATATGCACATAAAGTGCTGTGTCCTTCCTCGCCATGAAGCGCCGGGTCAGGACCACACCGGCTGGCAGAGGAGATCGCTTCAGAATCGGGTGAACAGAGACATGAACGAGTCACCACTATCAGGCATGCGGCTGGGGCTTTTCGGGAAGGGCGGCGCGGGCAAGAGCACGGTTACGGTCCTCCTGGCCCGGGGCCTTGCACACATGGGATATCGGCCGGTCGTCCTCGATGCCGATTCCACCAACATCGGGATAACACGGGCTCTGGGAGCCGGGGATGGGCCCCAGACCCTCATCGATCATTTCGGCGGATTGGTGTTCAGCGGCGGAGCCGTGACTTGCCCCGTGGACGATCCCACGCCCATCGCTGGCGCCGAGCTGGACCTGGACCGCCTCCCCACCGAGTTCCTCAGCCAGACGCCCCTGGGCATACGGGTCCTGGTGGGCGGAAAGATGGGAGACCTGGGCCCAGGCGCCGGGTGTGACGGCCCCATCGCCAAGGTCGCCCGGGACGTCCGGGTCCGGAGCGACCGCGACGTTCCCCCTCTTCTGGTGGACTTCAAGGCCGGCTTCGAGGATTCCGCCCGTGGTGTCCTGACGAGCCTCGACTGGGCTCTGGTAGTAGTGGACCCCACCACCGCCTCCCTCCACATGGCCATCCACATGAAGCGGATGGTGGAGAAGATTCAGGAGGGGGTGCCTCCTGCCACCGCCCATCTCCTGGACCCTCACCTTGCGGGGCTGGCACGCCAACTGTTCCAGGAGAGTCGCATCCAGGGCGTGGC
>JASFRP010000169.1:0-6876 GCA_050114895.1 Gemmatimonadota bacterium | reverse complement strand
GGCCCACCCTGGAGGTGCTGAAGCGATTCGGCGTCACGGTCTGGTGCGAGGTCAAGGCGAAGACAACCAGAGGGGATTTCGTGGGCTTGATCCTCCCCCGTTCAGAGACCAGCGACGACCTGCATCTGGTCCTGAAGCTGGGCATCGGGTACAACATCGGTGTGCGACATGATACGGTGCTGGATCTCGAGAAGATCGGGTACAGGGAAGCCCACTATCAGATTCCCGAAAAGGACTTCCCCGTCGACCCTGCACACCCCAATGTCAAGCTCCTGGGGACCGGAGGGACCATCGCAAGCCGGCTGGACTACCGGACGGGGGCCGTCATTCCAGCCTTCAGCCCGGGGGAGCTCTACGGCTCCGTTCCGGAGCTGGCGGATATCTGCAATCTGCAGACGGAGAAACTCTTCGGCGTATTCAGCGAGAACATGGGCCCCGAACAATACCTGATCCTGGCGGAGAAGACCGGGGAGGCCATCCGGGAGGGGTATGACGGCATCGTTATCGGGCATGGAACCGATACCATGCACCATACCGCCGCCGCCCTCAGCTTCATGGTGCAGCAACCCCCGGTGCCCATCATCATGGTGGGCAGCCAACGCTCGTCGGATCGCCCTTCCTCCGATGCAGCCCAGAACCTCATCAACGCCACCTGGGCCGCGGGTCACGGACCCATTGCGGAGGTCCTGGTGTGCATGTTCGGCCCCACGTCCGACCTGTACAACCTCCTCCACAGAGGGACCCGTGTGCGGAAGATGCACTCGTCGGTCCGGAGCACCTTCCGGACCCTGGGGGACATCCCCGTGGGCATGGTGGAAAAAGGGAAGGTCACCCCCTTCAAGGAGGATTGGCGTCCCCGAAGAGACGACAGGGATGTGACGGTCCAGGCCGCATTCGACGAACGCGTGACGCTGGTGTACTACTACCCCGGAATGAAGCCCGACGTCATCGATGCCCTGGTGGAAAAGGGCTACAAGGGGATCATCATTGCCGGGACCGGGCTGGGTCACGTGAACCGACTCATCTATCCGGCCCTGGATCGGGCTCGGGAGGTGGGGGTGCAGATGTACATGACCCTCCAGACCCTCTGGGGATTCGTCCAGATGAACGTCTATGAGACAGGACGGGAGATCCTCGAGCTGGGGGTCGTTCCCCTGGCCAACATGCTTCCGGAAGTGGCCTACATCAAACTGGGCTGGGCCCTGGGGGTACACCCCGAGGATCCGGAATCCGCCCGGAACCTCATGACCACTTCCGTCGCCGGGGAGATGACGGACACGGAGCCCCACGACGGGTACCTGATCTTCCAGGGCGGGATCCCGGAGATCCAGGAGTTCCTTGGAAAGGTGTGGCGGTAGGCCTGGGGGAAGTGGACGCTTCCCCCACCCATCGGCCCGAACCGCCTCACACCCTCCGCCTCCCGGGACTCATTCCCGGAGGGACGACGTTACTCGACAGCCCGGTACAGGAGGAGAGGGAGATGTGAGCCCCGGATCACCTTGTCCGAGGTGCTCCCCATCACCGTCCGAGCGATGAACCCTCCACCGTGGGGAGAGATGGCGATGAAGTCACAGTCGCCGCCCTGTACCTCCATGAGGATGCCGTGCGCCGGTTGCACACCGGTGATGACCTTCTCCTCCACGGTGTGCCCCAGAGCCCGGAGCCTCTCGGCGTGACCCCGGAGATACTCCGTGGCCTCCTCCTCTTCTTCCTCCAGCCGCTTCTTGTTCGCCTGAATCATGTGGGGTGGGTAGGGGCTGCTGAACTGCTTCGGGGAGGGTACGATCCGCACCAGGTGATAGGCGGAACCGAAGAGGGAGCCTAGCTCCACTGCGTGGCCGAGGATCGCCTCCGAGATCGGGCTCCCGTCCAGCGGGAGGAGCATTCTGGAGATGGTCCACTCCCGGTGGGGATCCACCTCTCCCTCCTCGTCGGGGCGAACCAGGAGAACGGGCCGGTGCCCATGGCGCACACACTGGTCGGCGACACTGCCGAGCCAGGCCCGGGAGAGTCCTCCCCGTCCGTGACTGGCCATGACCACGATGTCGGTCTTTTCCGCCTCCTCCTCCAGGAGGGAGGCCACGTGCCCGTGGAGAACGGTGGTGGTGATCTCCCCGCCGGCCTTCTCCTGGATTTGCTGGGCCATCTCGCCCAGATACTCCTGGGCCTGTTCCTGGAGATCATCCTGCCACCCGTAGAGGTCGGTGGTGGGAAAATGCTCCACCACGGAGACGAGCCGGAGGGCAGCGCCGGTCCGGCGTGAGAGGCTCAGGCCGAACGGTACGGCGGACTCGGAGAAGGACGAGCCGTCAAGCGGCAGAAGAATCGAGCGGTACATTGTCCCCCCTTCCTTCGTTGTGCAGGCCACCCGTTGAACAGCACTAAATCATGGCACCCCCGCCCGTTCCGCAAGGGTCCGTGGGGAGGAGATGGGAGAGGTCCTCACGACCGCTTTCCTCTCTTCCGGTTCCCCCAGACGACCCAACCGACGGCCACGGCCACGAGGAGGAGAACGAAGATCGACCCGGGATCGTTGGGGAGGTTGTGGACAATCCTATGCATGGAGAAGCCATCCTGGAGAACCAGGATCGCCGACAGATCGGTTTTCATGTTTTGAACCCTTAGCGCCTCGGTGTTGTATCGACCCCGGAATCGGCTGTGTCCGGGAGTAGTGGGACCTCGATATGGGGCGGAGGCGGCAGGGGTGGGCCGCGAAGACGGAGAAGGAGCATTTCCCTTCTCCAGACCATGCGGGCGGGGTGAAAGTGGGGGTTGGAGGTGAGGGGATGAGGTAGGATGGCGGCCAGGGTGGCGGCCTCCTCGAGGGTCAGGTCGTCGGCGCCCCGGTCGAAGTAGGTGTGCGCCGCTGCCTCGGCCCCGAAGACGCCGGGGCCCCACTCGGCGAGATTGAGATAGAGCTCCAGGATCCGGTCCTTGGTGAGGAAGAACTCGAGGCGCTTGGCCACCACGGCCTCGGCCACCTTTCGGACCAGGGACCTGTCCGGTGTGAAGTAGAGGTTCTTCGCGAGCTGCTGAGTGAGGGTGCTCCGACCCTTCACTTCGGTTCGGTTGGCCCAGACGTAGCTCACTGCTTCCCGGAGTGCACCGAGATCTCTGATGTCCCACCATGAGAAGACCGTGTCCCCCCGGTAGCCAGACTCCTCCCCAAGGGCCCTCCAGTCGATCCCGTGGTGCTGGTAGAATCGATCGTCCTCTGAAACTAGGACCGCTCTGCGGAGGTTCTCGGAGATCTGGCTCAGGGGGACCCACTCCCGCTGGATGGTCAGGGTCCTCCCATCCTTCCGCGCCTCCCGGACCCGGTACTCCATGAAGGTGGTGGGTCCGGGATCCTTCCAGCGGAGGCTCACAGGCCACGGCAGGAACAGGAGGCAGAGGAACACGGCGCCGACGGGTATGAGGATCAGAGCCAACAAGAGGCTAAGAACCCTTCTCACGGCGCCTTCCATCCTGCTTCCCATGGGGCCAGACGTCCATCTGCAGACGGTGAAACCTGGCCGGTGGGCCCCCCAGGGCTCCCCGGCGGTTCTTCCTCTACCCCCGACTCCTGAAAACCATCCACCGTCCCCGTAAGGGGCGGGTGGATCGGGGCATGCCTGCCCCTCTGGCCGGTGGTCGCTGGACAGGACCCCGGCGAACCGGCAGAATTCCCTGATTCAGGAAGCCGATCGTTCAGACCGGAACAAGACGGTTCCCGGAGCTGACCAGCCGGGGGCTATCGTCCCCTTCATTGGAGGTGAACCTCATGAACTTCCCCACCCCCCCTCCTGATCGAGCCTGCAAAAAGCACTCTTTTGTTTCCTTCGCACTGCTGGTCCTGGGCTTCGTCGTGTTCTTCAGCCCGACGGTTGCCCTGGCCCAGGGCAACGACCGGGACTACACCGCCAAGATCCTGGAATTCACGACGGAACCCTTCTTCGGGACCCCGCTGGTGGACCATCTCCCGGCGTCGGAGACCGTCCCCACCCCCCTGGACTTTCTGGGGCATATCGCAGGGGCCGCCGATGTCCTGACCTATCCAGCGGACATCCACGCCTATCTGAGAGCCGTGGCGGAGGCCTCGCCCCGGGTGGAGGTGTTCAGCATCGGGACCACGGAGGAAGGCCGGGAGATGATCCTGGTGGTGGTTTCGAGTGAGGAGAATCTGGCCCGCCTTGACGACTACAAGGGGATGATGGCCCAGCTGGCGGACCCCCGCACCCTGAACGACACCGGCGCCGAGCGGCTCTTCGGGACGGCGAAGCCCTTCTATTGGGCCACCGGCGCCATGCACTCGGGAGAGACTGGGTCCCCCGAGATGCTCATGGAGATCGTGTACCGGCTGGCAGTGGAAGAGACGCCGTTCATCCAGGCCATCCGGAACAACCTCATCTTCATGACCACCCCGGTCCTGGAGGTGGACGGGCGGGCCAAGCAGGTGGACCTGGCCATGGCCCCCCGCATCGACCCGGACGGTAACTATCCTTCCCGCCCCATCTGGTGGGGCAAGTACGTCTCCCACGACGACAACCGGGACGGGATCGGACTGTCCCTGGCTCTCTCGAAGAACGTCAACAGGACGTTCTTCGAGTATCATCCCCTCGTGGTGCACGACCTCCACGAGTCCCAATCGCACCTGTACGTGTCTACCGGTCGGGGGCCGTACAACGCGTGGTTTGATCCCATCGTGATCGACGAGTGGCACAACATCGCGTACCAGGAGGTTCGGGAGATGACGGCCATGGGCGTTCCCGGCGTCTTCACCCACGACTTCTACGACGGCTGGGCCCCCAACTACATGTTCACCGTGGCCAACGGCCACAACGCCATCGGTCGTTTCTACGAGACGCAGGGGGCCGGCGACGGCTCCACTCGTGTCATCCGGAGCAACGCGGAGCGGACCTGGGCCCGCCCCAGCACCCCGCTCCCGGAGACCGTCTGGTCCATCCGGAACAACGTCAACCTCCAGCAGAGCGGTCTGCTCCTCGCCCTGAACTACGTGGCGACCAACCGGGAAGACTTCCTCCGGAACTTCTATCTGAAGGGCCAGCGCTCCGTTGCCAAGGCCTCCAACGAAGGTCCGGCAGCTTACGTATTCCCCGCCAGCGACCCGCGGCTCCCCATGCAGGCCCGCCTCCTCCGGCTTCTGCAGGAGCAGGGCGTGGAGGTCCAGCGTCTGACCAGAGCCGCCACGGTGGGGGACACGGAGTATGGCGCCGGAAGCTACGTGGTTCGCATGGATCAGCCCTATTCCCGCATGGCCGACATGCTTCTGGACAAGCAGTACTACAACCCGAATGACCCATCGCCGTACGACGATACGGGTTGGACCCTGGGCCCGCTTTTCAACGTCACCACCGACCGCGTCGAAGACACGGCCATTCTCCAGGCGCGCATGCAGATGGTTTCGGGTCCGGTGATGCCACCCTCCGAGGTGACCGGAGCCCGGAACGCGGTCGCTTACCTGGTCGGGTACGGCGCGGAGGCGAATCTGGCCTCCTTCCGGTACGCCCATCCAGAGCTGGGGATACAGGCTGCGGAGGCGGCCTTCGACGCCGATGGGCAGCAGTACCAGGCGGGGGCTTTCATCATCCCGGCTAGTGGCAACCCGGACAACCTGGCCGAAGTCCTTAGGCAAGCGGCGCAGGAGTACGGCTTCTCCGCCCAGGGCGTGGACGCCATGCCCGACGTGGCTACCCATCCGGTTGAGGCGCCCCGCGTCGCCGTGATGCACACCTGGTCCAGCACCCAGCAGGAGGGGTGGCTCAGGATCGGGATGGACGAGTACAAGATCCCGTACGACTACATCTCAGTCCACGAAATCCGGGACATCCCCGATCTCAAGAGTCGATGGGACGTCATCGTCATCGGCGCCGGAGCCGGGGACGGCCTCTCCCTCCTGAGGGGAGTCCAGGGCGACCAACCGATTCCGTGGAAGAAGACCGAAGTGACGCCGAACATCGGGGTGCAGGACGAGACCGACGACACGCGTGGCGGCATGGAGCTTCAGGGTATCGTGAACCTCGATGCCTTCGTCAGGGCAGGCGGGGTCCTGGTCACCCTGGCGAGCAGCTCCGACCTTCCCATCCACTTCGGGCTCGCTGAAGGCGTGTCCGTTCGGGAGACCCAGAACCTTTGGGCCCCGGGCGGGGTCTTCCGCGCCACCCTTGCCGACTCGCGTAGCCCCCTGGCTTACGGCTACGGCGACGAGATGGGGGTTTACTTCAATCGAGGCCCCGTGTTCGCGACCGGCGGAGGTGGTCGTCGGGGCTTCGGGATGGGAGGAGGGTTCGGTGATTTCGGACAACCGGCAGGAGGCTCCGACCCGGGAAGCACCACCGCCCGGAACTCCGGTCGAGGAGGAATCAACGACACCGATATCATCCAGGGCCGCCCCAGAAACATGGGAGAGGCCGGGGTCGAGGCATTCCAGGCCCGAGAAGGTGAAGAGGCCGAAGGCCAGCAGGCACGCGGAGGCTTCGGGGGAGGGGGAGGGGGCTCTTCCGCCCGGGTCATCGTGCGGTTCCCGTCCGATCCCGCTGACCTGCTCATCAGCGGGGGCCTGAGCAACGGTAGTGAAATGGCGGGAGCACCAGCGGTCGTGGACGCACCTCTGGGGGACGGCCACGTGGTTCTGTTCAGCTTCAATCCCTTCTGGCGGGGTGAGACGCTCGGGGCCTACGGAATGGTGTTCAACGCGTTCCTGCCCCATCAACCCCTGGGGGTGGGGGGCTGACAGGATAGGGCACCCGAGAGGACCCTCGGGGCTGCTCTATTGAAAGGGAGGGTCTGCACGCCGGTCGTGCAGACCCTTCCTGCTAACCCACGATACTCCGATCAGGCCGGGCCAGCACTTTCATATCTTCTAGGGGCTCGATC
>JASFRP010000168.1:0-6881 GCA_050114895.1 Gemmatimonadota bacterium | reverse complement strand
CGGCCCAATGACCGGCCCAAAGGGCACAGAAGTGACCTCCGTATTGTGAATCGAGACGGTTTGGGAGGGCTGAACCGTGGAGGCAGTCCTAACCGAAGGTGTAGACGCTCAGGCACCCCCCGAGGGATTATCACCGGAGAACTGCAGCTGACCCAGAAGAGGCACTCCAATCTCCTCCATCACCGCCTGGAACCGGGGATCGTCGTATTGCTGGTCCCACCCGTAGAAACTGATGTACGGCAGACCCTGGTTGTGCTGCTCCAGGGCGCGCTCCAACCAGCCCAACGCCTTCTCTACCTCTCCGGCGTCCCTGTAATTCCCTGCGATTGACAGGGCGGAGACGTAGGTCTGGTCGAAGCGGCCAGCCATCACCTCTGCGGCTCGCCTCCGGGCCTCCCGGCTGCCGCCCGCCTCCATCCCCTGCTCCAGGGCCGCGACGATTTCCTCGTCGCCCACCAAAGTCTGCTCGGTCCGATAGGCCCTGATTTCCTCGTCCGGCAGGCCGGCTCGTCGGTAGGCAGTGGCAAGTGCAAAGTAACCGAAGCCGGCGCCAGGATTGTCCTCGAACATCGACTCCAGATATTGGATCGCTTCCTGCGGAGGCCCGGTGCAGGCGAGGATGGTCCCGTAGAGCCCCCTCACGAAGGCGTTCAGAGGATCAAGCTCCACCGCCCGCTCACCCTGTTCACGGGCCTCTTCTGGCCGACCCAGGATCATGAGCATGTGACCATATAATGCCCGGTTCCTGGCGTCGTTGGGATCGTCATCCAGGCACCGACCCATCTCTTCGAGTCCCTCCTCGTACTCCCAGTAATTCCAGAACACGACCGTCGCCCTGTCGCATCTGGCCGCGACAAGCCCGGGATCCAGCTCCAGGGCCCTCTCCTGGGACCCATCGATCAATCTCCGGGCTTCCAGAGGCGGGACGATGTTCATCTGGGACCGGTACGCCCAGACGTTCGCCACACCAGCGTGGGCTGGAGCGTAAAGGGAATCAATATCCAGAGCCATCTGGAAGTAGTCCAGGGCGATAGTAAGGTCCTGTGGTGTCAAACGGCCGAGGTGGAAATTGCCTTGCAGAACGTAATCAACCACTTGTGGGTCCACCGTGGGACGCTCGGCCAGGCGCGCCTCCGCCTGCTCCGTGAGCGCGGCTCCGATTGCGCCTGCGATCTCTGCGGACACCTCCCGGTAGAGTCCCAGCACACCCTGCACCTTGGCACCGAAGGTCCGCGTATAGATGGGCAGCTCGCTGCTTGCCTCCAGGATACTGACGTCCACCACTACGCTGTCGCCATCCCGGCCAACCGCAGGTTGGATCAGAGCATCCACGTGCAGCTCGGAGGCGATCTGGCGCACGGGCTTGTCGGTATCCCGATACTGGAGGACCGATTGCCGGGCAATCACATTGATGCCGGCTCGGTTGAGCTCTGTGACCAGGGCCTCGTGGACACCATCTACGAAGAGATCCTGCTCCGGGTCTCGAGTCATGTTCGAGGCTGGAAGGACCGCGAGGACCTGGATGGCCGGCGCAGTCAGGGTCTTCCAACCCCACCACCCCCCCAAGACCACAGCCGCTATTGTCCCAATCCCGACAAATGCTCGATTCCACCGACGTCTGGCCGCCCGCCTCTCCTCAGCTTCCCGCGCTTCGACGGTCATGGCGTGAGTCAGCGCCTCGGTCATCTCCACGACCGTCTGGAAACGGTCCTCTGGATCCTTGGCCAGGGCCCGCTGTACGGCGGCTTCGACGCCACGTGGCACTTCCGGCCGGCGTTCTCGCACCGACGGCACCGGCTTCGAGAGGTGTCCGGCCACCACTGCCTGTGCATTCGACCCGGTGTAGGGTGGAGTCCCCACGAGCAGCTCGTAGGCCAGACAGCCCAGGCTGTAGACATCGCTTCGTACGTCTTCCGACGACTCCCCTGCGCCTTGCTCGGGACTCATGTAGTGGGGCGTGCCTACCGCAATCCCCGTCCGGGTCAGGCGCTCTCCCCCCGCCACCGTCAGGGCCCGGGCCAACCCGAAGTCGGCCACCCGCACGTGACCGGACTCGAAGAGGATGTTTTGAGGCTTGATGTCCCGGTGGACCACACCCCCACCGTGGGCCCGGGCCAACGCCTCGCCGATCTCACGGAGGATCGCAACGGCCTCCTCGACAGGGAGTGCGCCCTGCGCTTCGATGCGTTCGGCCAGGCTGTTGTCCTCGATGTAGGGCATGACGTAGTAGAGGAGCCCGTCCGCGTCTCCCGAATCGAACAAGGGGAGGATGTTGGGGTGGGAGAGCGTGGCCGCGATGCGGATCTCCCTCAAGAAGCGATCCACACCCAATTGGTGGCCCACCTCGGGGCGGAGCACCTTCACAGCGACCTTGCGGTTGTGTTTCAGGTCCTGGGCTAGATAGACGGTGGCCATGCCGCCGCTGCCGATCTCCCGCTCAATGCGGTAACGATCGGCCAGGGCGGCTCTGAGACGTTCTTCCGTGTTCTCGGGTGAAGCCATGGAAGTGGCTCCGACAAGAGGAGACTGCCCAGCCCAGTCAGCCACCTGAGGACATAATGATGATGTGGTTAAGGAATAGGCAAGCGTGAAAGAAAGGAGCCAGAACGAAGAACTCTGGGGTCCCAGATCTTGCGGGGGATCGGGCGAAGGGAGCCTGGGGACGGGGAAGCCGCACGTCTATCAAGCGTGCGTAGAAGAAGAGGTAATCCCGCTCAATCAGATAAGATCAAGCGGGACAATCACTTTCAGGAATGGGTCTGGGTAGACTCAGACCTCCGACCTCACGCTTATCAGGCCCCTATCAAATGGGCCAAATCCCGGCAAAATGCCGTGATTTCACGGGTAGAACGCACGATCTGCCGTACTTTTCCGGCAAACATGCCGGAATATGCCGGGATTTACCGGCCCAATGACCGGCCCAAGCGATGAACACCGCGCCTGAGGGGCGGATGGGGTCACCGAGCTTTGCGTCGGGGCCGATCCGGCAATGCAAAGGGAGGAGGCCGAGGAGACTCACCAGAAGGCCATCCACGCTGTTGACCTCTCTGACCCGTTTTCCAGATTCGCCACCTGGCTTCCCATTGAGCCTCCGCTGGTAAGGGCCGGCGGATAGAAGGATCGCCCGGGAGAGGACCGAGACCAGAAGGACGACGGCAATCCCGCCGACGTGGCGGTCCACGCCGCCCGTGCTCTCCGCCATGAGGATCATCAGGCTGATGGACCCGGGCTCGGCCAGGAGGGGCATAACCAGGGGCATACCACCGATGTCCTGCCGGTACGCCAGGTGCTACGCCTCCTGGCAATCGGGAGCCTCTTCCATCAGTTCGGCAACTGGTGGGGGGAAGATACCCGCTTACCAGGGATTGCTACGGAATGCCCCTCGGGCCACCAACTCCCGCGCCCTCGGGATCGCGTCCAGGCCAGCCGCCACCTCGGAGTCCATCCGTGCGGAGAGAGAGACGCCTTGGCTCGCGTCCCACCCGAGGTAGGCCGCCTCCACCAGAAGGAAGGGGAGGAGCGCAGCATCGGTGGCTTCCTCCCCCAGAGTGAGGTTCGCCGCCTCGGCCACGGACCTGAAGGATCTCAGCATTTCCGCCTGGATGGACTCGTCCTCCAGGAGCGCTTCCACGGAGGTGAGAGAAACTCGTCGCTCGGATATGAAGGCAGACCCCCAGCGTTCGAAGAGATCCAGGTCCGCGGCATTGGTGATCCAGGGCTCTGGTGGGGGACGAGGTGTCAAGAGCCGGTCCGGCTGAATCCCCCAGCCACCGTAGAGGGTTCGTCCCCCGGCAGAAGTGCACCGCGGTAGGCTCGCGGTGTCCGGCGGCGTCCCGGCTAGGATTCGGTAGTAGGCCGGAGATAGGCTCCGGTAGGGACGCTGGATGACGCGCCCACACGGGGTACGGAGCTGACCAATGGCCATCATCAGGACCGATCCGTCGGACATGAGGAAGGGGCTCATGATCAGGGCTTTCCCGAAGGTCGACCTCCCCACGAGAAAAGCCCTGTCGTGGTCCTGGAGCGCCGCTGCCACCATCTCTGCGGCACTCGCCGTGCCCTCGTTGACGAGGACCACGAGGGGATACGCCCGATCTCCCCTCCAGAATGAACGCTCGACCCGAACCGTGTCGGCGGCCTCCGGCCTCCGACCCTGCGACGTATAAACCAGAGTACCTTTCGGCAGGAACTCACCGGCTATATCCGCCGCTTGATCCACCCTCCCCCCGGCGTTGTCCCGGAGGTCCAGGATCAGCGCTTCCATCCCCCGATCCTCCAGATCCCCTAATCGATCCCTGATCCGGTCGGCCACCCGAGGATGGTCGAAGGTCGGCACCTGGAGGTAGCCGACCCGTTCGCCCAGGAAGGAGCCTCTGGGAACGAAAGCCTCGTCGTTTCCCTCCTCTCTCCGTACTAATCGAGAATAGGTTCTCCGGTTGCCGTCCAGCGTCCATCGCTCCAGGGTCAGCAGCACTTCTTCGTCACGGGGTCCAGCTAGGAGGAGGGCGAGCTCAGAGGTGCTCCCCACCTCCGGCGGGTTCCCCTCCACCTCGAGGAGTACGTCACCGGGGAAGATGCCCAACCGGGCCGCATCCGTGCCTGGATCCACCGAAACCACAAGGGGCATCCCGTCATGGACCTCGAACCGGACTGGAAAACTGGCCAGCCGACCCTCCTCCAACGCCCGTTCCTTCTCAGGATCCATGTGCATCGCCGGAACCACCCAGGAATGCGGATCCGCCGCCGCGACCATCCCCCGGATCGCCGCCATGACGAGGGTATGGGGATCCAGGGAGTCGGGATGGTTGAGGCGGAGTTGGTTCAACACCTGGCTGAAGAGTTGGAGATCCTCGTAAAGAGAGCGTTCGGGGGGCTTCTGGCGTTCCTGTGCCCGAGCAGCGGGCAAGGTCAGAAACAAAGCCGCCAGGAGTGATCCCCCGCGACGGATGGCCCCGGCGGGCCCGCAGGCCCGAGATCGCGGATCCATGGGGTTCCAGCCCTTCACTTGATGAGATTCGCGAGATGGTTTCTCCGGTTCTGGACCCACTCCCGATCGGGATCGGTCTGGGAAGCCAGGACCAGGAACTTCTCGTACTCATCCAGGGCTTCGTCGAAGGCCTGGAGGTACTCGTGGAGAACTCCGAGGCTCCTGTGGGGAGCGGCAAAGAAGGGGTCCGCCACCATCGCGGCCCGGAGCTCGGTCTTCGCGTTTTCCACGTCTCCGATTCGCGCCAGGAACCCACCAAAATGGAGGCGAAGGACTGGGTCGCCGGGGGCCAGGTCAACGGCCATTCGGTACTCCGAGAGCGCCGTGGTGGTGTCTCCGACTTCGGCAGCCAACTTGGCCATCCTCTCATGTGCCCGGAAAAAGCTCAGGTCCTCCTCAAGGGCCTGCCCGAACGCCTCACGCGCCTGGTCCAGGTGACCCTCGGCCTCGCAGATCCCCCCGATGACGTAGAGGTAGAGCGCCTTCGACTCATAGAATGGGAGAATCTCTTCCCGGTCTCGGCGGCGGAGCTCTTCCACGGCGGTCGTGTATTCCGTCCTGGCCTCGGCCAGTCGCCCCATGACACCCAGGAGATGGGCAAGCTCTACGTGGAGCCCTCCCTTTTCCGAATCTCGGGCCCTGTCCAGCGCCTGCCGGTAATAGGTCACAGCATCCTCCCACTCCCCCCGGGCATACGAGAGCCAGGCTCTCATCGCAGGCCCTTCCTGCACCAGGAGGTTTTCGACTTCGTAGCGGACCTCCGCCGGGCTCAGGTTCACTTCCCAGGCCAGGTCCTCGGAGAACGCGTCTAGGAAGGCGTCGATCATCACGGCTTCGAAGCGCCGGTAGAGGAAGGGATTGCGGACGGTGACTTCCAGCAGGAGCGAGTCCGCCAGCCGCATCCGATCGTTGGGACGGTCCCTCAGGATGTACCTGCCCAAGTTTCTCAGGTCATCCAGAAGGATGGAGGTACGCCAAGCATACAGCGGCTCGGCCATAGCCGGCGCCAGCATGGACGCCCATCGGAAGTACTCGCCCGCCTCCTCCGGATGATCCTTCAGAAGCTCGATCCCTCTCCCGTAGTAGGCCTGGGCATCGCAGGTGTCCCACCCCGAGGGAAGGTCCGGGCGAGGCGAAGTCTGCCCGGAAGCGTCTTCCGGTGGCAACCCGAGGAAGAGGACCAGGGCAAACAGCGACGAACCACCCAATCGCACGGCAGGGGTGCAGGAGAGTGGGGCCCTCCCCCTCCTAGCCTTTCCTCCGACCCAAGACATGGGCATGCACCTCGACAGTCAAACGGCCCTGTCTCATACGGCGCCTCTGGGCCCAACGGATTCCGGCAATCGCCCGAGGAATTCGGGGGAAGTGCGCTCTTGGAGGAGCTTACCGGCTCCCTCCAGCCCAGGGAACCAGAACCCACATACCCGATAATGTGCCACACATACCCTATACGCAACCACTTTCCTGCTTGCGCCCCAGGGTCTCGGAGGGTCCGAGGTGAAAGGCTCGGGCCGGGTGAAAGACATGCCTGTCCAGTGAGAAGAAACGACCTATCCGAGGAGATGGAACAGAGGACCCTCCTAATAGGCATCCGCCTGGGGGACGAAGCATTTGGACTTCCCTTCGCCGGGGATGGCAACACCTTCCAGCTATGACGGGTCCAAGACCCCAGGGACAGGACAGGTGCTCCATGAAAGGAGTGACTCCTGCCGAGTTTGCCGGAGACACAGCGGTATGAGCCCGAGCCTCCGGGCACGCGGGATTGGAGCCTCACGCCTTACCGGCGTGTGCAGGGGACACCGGATCCAGGCATCTTGCCGTTGTCGGAGAAAGTGAGTTCGAGTAATCCCAGGCTGATCGAGCCAGGCTTTCCCGTCCCGAATCGACAGTACGA